>DASRME010000236.1:0-2822 GCA_035648095.1 Atribacterota bacterium
CTAGCCCCCTTGCTTTATTTTATATCGAGATTTCCACCCAAAGTTTTACAGGGTGAACTGAGCATTTTTTTATATTACTACATTTGTTCCTAAAAATCCAACTTTTAACCTTTTTAGTAATTTCTTAAAATAAAGAGGAATGGAAATCTTTCTTCTATCCCTCTTGAAGTTTTTAAGCATTAAATTTTCATTTACCATTCTTTTTAACCAAAAATTAAAAAATATAAAAATATAAAATAACATCAGCAAGAAAAATTAATATACCTAAAATGTAATCTGTTATTTGTGTTATTTTCTCAAATCTCCTGGAAATAGGTTTTATTAAAATTACAAATACACTAATTATTAAATTATAAAATAGCACACTTAAATAAATAATTTCTAAATTAGAAGAATTTAATCCCGCAATTAAACGAATAAATATTGTGGATATAGAACTTACAATAAATCCAAAAAACAAATAAAAAAATGGATGGTCAAAATCAATAGGCTCATTAATTTCCTTTATTTTAATGCACTTGTTGCAATTATTTATAAGCTTCTCCTTTAATGATTCAAAATCATTTAATCCATTTATAAATATAGCATTACCATCTTTTAATAATACTTTAATTTCTCTGATATAACCTTTACTTGTTCTTTTTATACTTAATTTTTTAATATCCTTAAAAAGATATATTTCTTCTGATTTTTTTAGTTTTCATCTCCTGCAAGTTGTTCTTTCTTCTGAGGTTTTTCTGGTTCTTCCTGTGGAACTATTTTAATCTCTGTTAGGGTCTAATTCCCCGCAGCTTGCTGCGATAAGATAGAAACAGACCTGATTGGAGATACCCCGTCAGCTTGCTGCGGGGTAGTTCATTTGATTCATCATTCACTAAGAATTGTATCTGTGAGAAATGATTTAACGACTTTATAGTTAGCATTCTTGAAATATAAAGAAATATTAAAAAAGCAAACATGAAAAAAGCAGAAAACAAAATATTTAATATGATAAAATCAAAAGCAAATAAGATTAATCCAAAGTAAATACTAACAATAAGTGTAGTAAAAGCTTTTTTTCTTCTTTCAATTTCCTTTAATGATATATTGTATTCTATTAATTTTGTAACCATAAATGAGTCCCCTCTAAAAACCCCATCAAGCAACCTGACAATATTTTATTTCAAAATTGGGCAATTGGTGTCTGTTAGGAATTTAAAAAAGGCAGAAACTTCAATTAAGGAGTCCTGCCTATGTTATTATCTGGCTCCCCCTATTGGACGCGTTCAGAATTTTTAAAGGGGATATGACCATAGAAAATATTAGATTAAGTCACTTGGTTCTACAATATTAGAGCTAGATTTAATGACATTAAAGGTTAGATGTCATCCGTAAAGCTTTCGATGTTAAAGTCAATCTTATAATCAACCCGGATGATGCATCATACAACACAACCATTGACAACTAAACTGTTATCAGGGCTCGTGTATTCCAAGAGATAAAAATCGTTGATAAACTCTCTGTATATTTATTAAAAAACTTAAAGAAATAGAATACCCGATTCTCCACTACGCCAATTTCCCTGAAACCGACTCTTTAAACTAATATCCTTTGAAGCCCAAGAACACATGGAAAAGCTATCAAATCATTACTTCGCATAAACTCCAAATATTAAAAAATAATATCATATATCATCCTGAGTTTTTCATTAACATTTCACTTGGGTTGGGCGTTTTTATCACTAAAAACGTAGCATTTGTTTCTCCATTATTAATAATAGTCATCGGTGTTTGATAGGCAACCGGTAACAGATCACCTTCTTTGACCTGATTATCTTTTCCAGAAAGATTGACAGTTATTTCACCTTTTAAAATCAATAAATTCACGTTTGAATTAGCGTTATGCTGAGGTACTCTCTGCCCAGGTTTCAAAGCAATTTGCATAATCAAGAGATGCTTTTTATCAACAACTATTCTTCTTCCCATCTTTTCCGCTTGATAGGGAATATTCTCTAATACGTTCATACTCTACCTCCTCTTATTATTATATCTCTATTTTCGTTACGACATTCTTCTTATAATACAAGATTTCAATATTTATTATACTACAATAATTTCTAAAAAACCCTTCAGCTAAAGGCCAAAGAGTTTGAAATGTCTTGGCTCCCCGGACTGTAACATAGACAGAACTTTTCTATCTGCATTTTATTTTCCTCACCAAGTCAAGAAAACAAATCAAATCAAACATGAATACCAAAAACTTATTTATTTAGTAAGAGAATATAAAAAGATGATTGATAACGGACAAATGAAAAACCAGGCTGACCTGCCTGCAAACTAGGTATCTCCAAAGTGCGTATTTGCCAAATCTTAAACTTATTAAAACTTGATTCCTTGATTGTTCAAGAATTAGAAAAGCTTAGTGATCCGCTCCGGTGGCTGGTGCCAGACCCTAAACAGCCCCTTGGCATTTACCGAAAGGCTTTCCCAAACACCCTAAATTATCATAATCATTTTTCATAATAGCTAAAATGATTTATAATGGATATAGAATATCCCTGAATACCGTTTTTATCCTATGTTAATGGTGATTAAATATGTTTGATATGAAAAGCGCTTTAAGCAAAAATAAACTATTTACAAATTTCCAGAATCAGGAAATTACAGATTTTATCATATCTTCACATTCGAAAACTTACGATTACCAGGCCGGTCAAATCATGGCCATCAGGGACGAGCCTTTAACAAAAATCGGCCTGGTATTATCCGGAGAAGTGGAAATTCAAAAAACTTATCCATCGGGAAAAATTGTCGTTGTGAACACGATCCCTGCTGGTGGAGTAT
>DASRME010000237.1:0-2142 GCA_035648095.1 Atribacterota bacterium
ACTATCAGTTTAATTAGCTGGTAGACTGATTTAGTTGGTCAATTGGCCAATCGGGGAATTAGTCAATTGAATAATCTTGCATCTTGAATTTAATACTAACGACTATTCACTAACGACTAACTAATTGGCTAATTGGTGAATCGGCCAATTAGTAAATTAGCATATTCTATGCAAAGAGGAAAGAATTAAATGTCAGATTTAATAATGGGAATCGAAACTTCTTGCGACGAAACTGCAGCTGCTATTGTGGAAGATGGAAAAATAATTCTTTCGAATATAGTCGCTTCCCAGATCAGCATTCATCAAAAATATGGAGGAGTCGTTCCTGAAATAGCCTCACGTAAACATATGGAGTTTATCATTCCGGTAATCGATAAAGCTTTGAACGAATCAGGGAAAAAGATTACTGATTTATCCGCAATAGCAGTAACTTACGGACCAGGTTTAATAGGTTCACTCTTGGTGGGATTATCTGTTGCAAAAGCAATAGCTTATGCCCAAAATATACCACTTATTGGAGTAAACCACCTTGAGGCTCATATTTATGCAAATTTCCTAGAACATAATAAAGTAAAACCACCTTTTATTTGTTTAATTGTTTCAGGAGGACACACATCTTTATTATATGTAAAATATTTTGGAGAATATAAATTATTAGGCCAGACCAAAGATGATGCAGCAGGAGAGGTTTTTGACAAAATAGCCAAGAATTTAAATTTAGGTTACCCGGGGGGACCGATTACAGAAAAATTAGCTAAAGAAGGAAATTCTTCCTCAATTCAATTCCCTCGCCCTATTTTACATGATAAAAGTTATGATTTTAGTTTTAGCGGTCTTAAAACTGCAGTCATTTACCATATAAAAGAATTAAAAAAAGAGAATATAAATATACCTGTTAGCGATATATTAGCTTCTTTTCAACAAGCAGTAACTGACGTTTTAGTAGAAAAGACCATAAAAGCAGCTTTAAAGTTTAAAGCTAAACAGATTATATTAGCTGGCGGAGTTGCCGCTAATGATTCTCTAAGAAGAGAAATTAAACAAAAAGCAAATTTGTTAGATATAAAGGTATTTTATCCTTCAATTTCTCTATGTACTGATAATGCAGCGATGGTAGCTTCAGCAGGATATTTTAAATTTAAAGAAAATAAAATATCATCCTTAAGTTTAGATGCGGTTTCAAGGCTACCATTAGTGAGGAATGACTACTAAATAGAAGAAATAAAGAATAAATATCATATAATCATATTAAAATAACTGAAAACAGCTAAATATAGCCAATATTAAGGTTTGCTTTTCCAAAGAAGTTTTTATACTATATATAAGGTAATTTTAGCACTCTTACTATGAGAGTGCTAATTAATTTATAAAAATTAAAAATTATTAAAGGAGGTTACAGAGCATGAACATTAAGGGATTAAAACCACTAGGAGATCGGGTACTGATAAAACCGGTAGTAGAAGAGGAGAAGAGCAAAGGAGGAATTCTGCTTCCTGATACTGTTTCTAAAGAAAAGCCTCAAGCAGGAGAAATATTGGCCGTAGGACCCGGTGCTACTAACAAAGATGGGAAAATAGTTCCTATGACTGTTAAAAAAGGAGATAAAGTGGTATATGCAAAATATTCTGGGACAGACATCAAAGACGATGATGATGAAGATTATCTCATTTTGAGCGAAAAAGATATTTTAGCAATCGTTAAATAATAAAATATAAATTATTATATTACAATTGATTTAAAAAACAATTTAATTTTTAATAAAAAAAAATATAAAGAGGTTAGATATAAAGGGAGGATAAATAGATGGCAAAACAATTTTTATTTGATGAAGAGGCGAGAAGAGCCTTGGAAAAAGGAGCAAATACTTTAGCTGATGCGGTTAGGATCACTTTAGGTCCTAAAGGAAGAAATGTAGTTTTAGATAAAAAATTTGGTTCCCCCACCATTACTAATGATGGAGTTACCATTGCTCGGGAAATTGATGTTGAGGATCCTTTTGAAAATATGGGGGCTCAGTTTGTGAAAGAAGTCGCAACTAAAACTAATGATATTGCTGGAGATGGTACAACTACTGCTACTGTATTAGCTCAAGCGATTATTCATGAAGGTTTGAGAAATGTGGCAGCCGGTGCAAACCCCATT
>DASRME010000238.1:0-5069 GCA_035648095.1 Atribacterota bacterium
TTTAGCACTAAAACGCTTTAACGTTAAAACGTCATATATTATCATTAATTAATTTTTCAATAATTTCACTTAATTGCATATCGTACTCGGCAGCATGCACTTTTAATTTTTTTGACTGGCTGACTGATAAGTAAATAGTATGTCTTTTTTTTCGCTCCGTTTTTTTAACTTTATCTTTTATTGACGTTTTAACGTTTAAACTCTTAGGTGCTTTAACGCTTTGACGCTTTAACGTTTTGACGTCTAAACGTTTTGACGCTTTAACGTTTTGTGGTTTTAGTTTTTCAGGTTTTTGTTTTTTTATTTCTTCTTTAGGTTCTTTTTTTTCTTCCCTGGTGTCCTGAATCCAATCCAAAGAAGATTCTTTAAAAGGATCACTGCCTAACCGTTCTTTTTTTGCCATTTATTTAACCTCTTTTTATAATTTCCTTGCAAAGGTCTAAATAATCTTTAGCTCCATAGCTATTAGATTTATATTCAAAAATGCTTTTACCAAAACTTGGGGCTTCAGCCAAAGATATATTATCTCTAATTAAAGTATTAAATAATTTAATGCCAAAATACTCTTTTATTTTTTCTACCACTTCCCGGTTAAGATTTTTTCTGCAATCAAACCTGGTGGCTATAATTCCAGCAATTTCGATATCTTTATTTAATCTTTTTTTAACTATGGCAACAGTTTCTAAAAGTTTTGTCATGCCCTGTAAGGCTAAAAATTCTGTTTGCAAAGGGATATAAATATTTTGAGCAGTGGTAAGTGCATTTAAAGTTAAAAGGCCTAAGCTGGGAGGGCAGTCAATAAAAACATAATCGAATTTTTTTAATCCTTCTGCGGTTTCTTTGAGTAAAAATTCCCTGCCGGCTACTCCCGAAAATTCTATCTCGGCTCCGGACAAATTGAGAGAAGAGGGGACCAGGCTAAGACCATCTCTTTCGATAATTGTTTCCTTTAAACCTACGGTTCCTTTTAAAAGCTCATAAACTGTATTCTTAAGCTCGTGGGCAGGGATACCCAAACTGTAAGTCAAATGTGCCTGTGGATCTAAATCTATCAACAAGACACGCTTCTTAAGCTTATTTAAGCCCGCTCCTATGTTAACTGCGCAAGTTGTCTTGCCAACCCCGCCTTTTTGATTGATTAAAGCGATTATTTGCATATATCTCCCTACATTTCAAAACATTATTTACTTTTTTAATATATTAGCATATAATAATAAATATTAAAAGCTTTTTAAAAATATTTTTTGACAATAAAAATTTATGAATGGATTAAAAAAATGATTAAAAAAATTACCGGTCATTGGTATTTGCCTAATTATTCGGATAAAAAATGTTATGGAATATTGAAAATATTCTATTCCAAGATATCGACACTAGAAGTAAAAGGAATACTTAGCAAAAAAGATGATTGGCATATATTTGTTAATCCTGAATTTATACTAGGAGAGTCTGACGAAGGAGAGAAAATAACACTTTTTAGTTGTTCGGAATATAGATGTAGTCCCGGTAACTCGTATTTTCATATAAATACAGTCTTTATAGGAACCCATTTTGATAAAGAAGATAAAATAAATTTTGCTAATGTCTTTGTTGAATACCAATATTTAAGTAATTGGTTCATTAAAAAAAGTACCCTAGGTATAAAACATTTTAAAAATGGGAAAACTAAATTTTCTCATGAACCACAAAAGTCAAAAATAGTCAATGTAGCAAAAAATAATTTAAATTTACAACTACAAATTAAGACTAACCTATCAGGCAAAGCAAGCCTAGGAGCCGGCAGTAACTTTAAATATAAGGATCAAACAGTAGTACAAGTAAAACAGAATACCAAAAAAGTAATAAAATTTAGAGACGCAAGAGAAATAATTATATTATTACAAGATTTATTTAGCTTTATAATCCAATCGCCTTCGTATCCAATTATGATTTTAGGAGAGTGTAATTTTAAGGAGAACAGCTTCTTAAATCCCCCAATACATGTTTATTTTCCTCTTAGAGGAGAACTAGATATGGAAAGAGAATTTGATTTCCGGTCTACATTATTTTTTTATAGAGAAGTAGAAGATAATATTACAGACATATTTAAAAACTGGTTTGAGAATGAAGAAAAATTAAAACCTATTTACAAATTATATCTCGCATCTTTATATGACCATGATATGTATTTAGAATATAAATTTTTGAGCTTAGTGCAAGCCATAGAAGCATATCATAGAATAACACATAAAGGGTTTGACAAATATATTAATGAAAAAAAATATAAAAATATACTAAAAGAATTAAAAAATAAAATAGATGATACTATTGAGGATTCTTCTTTTAGAAAAGCACTCTATAACAGATTGGAATATGGGAATGAATATTCATTAAGAAAAAGACTCAAAGAACTTTTCAGAGAGAATTTTATTGAAGTATTTAAAATACCAGAGCCTAAAGTAAATAGATTTATCGACAAAGTGGTAAATACCAGAAATTACTTGGTGCACCAGGATACTCAATTGAAAAATAAATCATTTCATGATGAAGAGTACATTAATACTAACATAATTCTAAAAACATTAATTGAAGTGATTTTATTGAAAGAATTAGGTTTTACAAATAAAAAGATAGAAACATTTTATCAAATGAAGATTAAACATAATAATCTTACCCTTAAATTTAATTAAGAATATATAATTTATAGTAAAGTCGGACTGGCCTTATTATGTCCGATAACCAATCAGGTGAAAGGGTACCCATTTGAAGTTATGATCCCCTCCGGGTTAAAGGTAACAGGGGTTGTTTTATCGGACCAGGTAAAAAGCCTTGATTGGAAAATTAGAAATGCTGAGTTCTGTGATAAATTACCTGAGGCAGTGGTCTTGGAAATATTTAAAAAACTTGAGACACTGCTAAATTTTAATGCTTAATTAATCTTTCCTAAAAATACTTTTAATGATTTTATTCAAAAAGAGTCTATTTTTTAATAAAAATGAGAGAAATATCCATCACACGATTAGATTTTAGAAACAAATCAATACAACATTTATTACTCTTAAATTAAAAGTCCGTTAAATATTTTAAAAAAGTTATTATATATTACAGGGTGGGTAAAATGAGTGAAATAAAAAAAGATGTTTTTATTTGTCATGCAAGCGAAGATAAACTAACTATTATTAAACCATTATTGGCCGCCTTAGACAAAGAAGGCATTACGTATTGGTATGATGAGGCTGAAATTAATTGGGGAGAAAGTATCCCTAATAAAGTCAATGAAGGACTAAGAATATCACGTTATGTGTTGGTTGTACTTAGCAGTTTTTTCTTATCAAAGAATTGGCCACAAAGAGAATTAAATTCAGCATTAAATACTGAATCATCAACCGGAGAGGTAAATGTTCTCCCTTTAATTGTAGGGGATAATGAGGTAAAGAAACAAATAATCCAAAAGTATCCAATTATTAATGATAAACGCCACTTGCTTTGGAACAATGATACTAGTGAAATTGTTATAGAATTAAAAAAGACTCTAGGGCGAATTGATAAAAAAAATATAGGCAAACATTTAGAGACGAAAATTTCAAATCATGACATCCCAATTCCAAATATACCCAAAGTGTTTTCGCAATTAGATAAAGATCGATTTATAAAAACTGCTTTTAATGATACAAAAGAGTATTTTAAAAAAGCTTTAAAAAAACTAAAAAAACAATATCCTGACATAGAATTTAATTTAGACGATATTAATAATTTTAAATTTACTTGTGCAATCTATTATAATGGAGATTTGCTAAATAAATGTAAGATCTGGATTGGCAGCCCGATTTCTGATAACGGGATAGTCTATAGTGAAGGTAATTTTAGCTATAGAGATGACGGTTCATTCAATGATTGGCTTACAGTAGGTGATGATGAATTTAGATTGGGATTAAAACCATCTGGCTTTTCTATAGATGTAGGCAATTTTAAACAAGAGAAATTGCTATTTCCGGAAGAAGCAGCGAAATATTTATGGCTTCGTTTTACAGAGCACCTAAATTTTAGGAGGTAAAAATGAGTTTAATAAAGATCCGTATAGGGAATAACGAGAGGCAATTTGATGATGTTTATAATGTCGATGAAAGTTGGATAAATCAACAAATAAATAAACACAGGGAAGATAAAGAAAAAGTATGTGTTCGTGTTTATATCAAGAATGAGTTTATAGACATTTTGCTAACAACTCCAGCATGCGGAGGGGGTGGGGGCAGTGGAAGGGGGCCCAATCCTCAGGAAAGAGAAATTTTAAATCTTTGGAATATACGTGGATTAAATGAGGAGAAATTTTCCGGTGGGAATTTAATTTCTTTTTTTAAACAGCTTAGAAAAATAATTGGGTAATATAAATATTAATTTTATTTGACTACACTAATGACTAAAGAACCTAAATAGGGCAGGGTAGGGGACGTAAATTTTTTATATACTGCCCAATATTTAAAATGCTTTATTATTTTTTATTCGATTAACCGGAGCATCTTGCGTTAAATTTGCTCGATGACGGGTTTCGGCAATTTTTTCTCCAATACAAATATTTTGATATTCCTTATCAAATTTCTCGCGGAATTCTTTATTTTCCATTAACTTGTCCATATAAGCTTTCGGTTTTTTCATAATAAACACCTTTAATAAAACTATTACTAAAGAAAAAACCCGCCAGGGTGCGCATCATATAGAGGCGTAGTGGGTGTGTTATCCATATTATAAGTTAAGATACAATGTAGGTCAATATTTTGATTGTTTTATCAAAAGAGAAATTCTCTTTCGGCTCCGGATAAATTAAGAGAAGAGGGGACCAGGCTAAGACCATTTCTTTCGATGATTGTTTCTTTTAAAGTCACGGTTCCTTTTTAAAGCTCATAAACTGTATTATTAAGCTCGTGGGCAGGGATGCCCAGGCTGTAGGTTAAAAAATGTGCTTGCGGATCTAAATCTATCAGCAAGACGCGCTTCCTAAGCTTATTTAAGCCCGCTCCTATGTTAATATCTCAAGTTGTCTTGCCAACCCCGCCTTTTTGATTGATTAAAGCAATTATTTGCATAGAATTTTT
>DASRME010000239.1:0-17588 GCA_035648095.1 Atribacterota bacterium
AAGTTCTAAAATAGAAGATTTTTCTAAACTTAAGATAATATTTTCTGTATTATTATGGCCATTCTTTCTTATCTCTCGAATGTATCTTCCTCCACCGGGTTTACTTTTGATCAAGCCTCTTGATTCTAAAACTCGAAAGGCTTCCCGTAAAGAATTTCTACTTATAGATAACTTTTCAGCCAGTTCTCTCTCCGGGGGAAGCTTGTCTCCTGGTTTTAGTTTATTATTTTTAATTAAATTCATAATCTGTTCTATTACGCTTTCATATAAACGAACAGGAGTAATTTCTCTAAATTTCATATCTACCTCTTTTGATTTGGAAATTGGGTTACTGGGTGACCCAATTAACTACTTTTAATATACCACAAAGCATTCCAAAAATCCTTCTTTTTTTTGAAAATATTTTAAATTTTCTTTGGAAGTCATCAGAAGTAGTATAATATAAGGATAAAACTGAAGATAAACGGTAACATTAACTCTCAATAGAGTAACTTAAAAGGCATACTAAAAAATGAATTTTTCTATAAATAATTAATATTGGTAATAGTTATCAAGGGAAAACAATAAAAAAATAATCCTTCTACATATTTTTTCTATACACTTTTAAAAGAAATTTCCCTGGCAGCTTTAACGAGTTCTCTCTTCCATAAATCTATTTTCTCTAAAGTAAAACGTATTGTAGGACCACTAATGCTTATTGCTGTCGATACTTCGCCGTCTATATCTCTTATAGGTGCTGCAATACATCTTATCCCTGGAGTAGCTTCTTCATCATCAAAAGCAATTCCTTCTTCTTTTACCTTTTCCAAATATTGTTTAAATTCAGAAATATTTAAGCCGAAATAAGAATCACTAATAACGAGTTTATCTTTATCAAATAGGCGATTAAATTTCTCTGGCGAAAGGTATGATAATAATATTTTTCCTAATGCAGTTTTATAAGCGGGTAGCTTTTTACCTATTTCTATATTCGTCCGTAAAGTTTCATAGCTATCTACTTTAGCGATATAAACTATATCTCTGACATCTAAAACTGCTAAACTAACACTTTCTTTAGTAAAATCACGTAAATTTTCTAAATAAGGCATCGATTTTTTTATAATATTTGCTTCCTCATTAGAAACCAAAAAAGCCTTATTGAGAAATTCGCAACCTAATTTATACTTTAAATTATGAGGATTCTGTTCAATATAATTTTTATATTTTAAGGTGCCAAGCAATCGATAAGTTGTACTTATACCCAGACCCAATTTCTTACTTATCTCTGATATACTTAATTCATGCCTTGAGTCAGAAAATAAGTTCAAAATATTTAAACTTTTAATAACCGATTTTATGTAATAATTTTTTTTAGCCATTAATAATCATCATCATTCCCTTCTTCACAATAGTTAAATTATAAATAATTAACACAATTCATTTGTTAAAATTATTAATACAATTTTTATCGATTTGTTCAATTATTCCATTTGCGTATTCCGGAGTATCCGGATGCCTTCGGAATTGCCGTCCGGATACTCCGGAATACGCATAAGGTCAATCGACCACACTATTTCGGCATCTTTAGCTCGTGTGAGAATCTCTGATACAGTTGTTTCCCCACAACTGCAGACTTGACCTATTTCTCTCAGTGATAATCCTAATTCGTGTCTTAATCTTAGTATTTCTCTCGTTTTTAGCATATCTAGCCTCCTCATTATTTGGCCCCCTTTAATCATTATAATTAAAGAGTACCTTTTATTTAATGATTCGACAAGGTGTCCGGATATGCCGTTATGCTGTCCGGATAATTCCGAAACGCTGTCCGGATGTTACCGGAAACAGTGTCCGGATGTTACCGGAATATGCACAGTACCATTTATTGTAAAAATTGCAGACCTAAATCGGACAACAAATTTATTTAACTAATTTTTTATCTTTCTTAAATTTATACATTGAACATAGTTAGATAAAATTTTCTCTGCTAATAGTTCTAGTCTCTTAGGTACATTTTTTGTATAAAAATTATACGATGCTTTTTTTCTTGAATTATTTACCATTTTATTACTAATTAGTATTCGTTTAACTACCTTTGCTGTCGCTATAGCAGGATCAATGTAACTAATTTCACCGAATATTTTTTTAAATAATTCCTCAATTAAGGGGAAGTGAGTACAACCCATTATTAAGGTATCAATGTCTTTACTTTTGAAAAATTTAAAAGATTGTTTTACAATATTTTTAACAAATTCCTCATAACCACTAATTAAATACTCTTCTATTTGAGTGGCTAATTCAGGGCAAGGAAACTCAAATACCTTTATATCTCTATTCACAAAACTTCTTATATATTTTGAGTACAATCTACTGTAAACCGTGGTTTCGGTTCCTACAACCCCTATTCTTCCCTTTTTAGTAGTAGCAACTGCCATTTTAGCACCTGGTTCAATAACTCCTATGATAGGAATATTTACAGTCTTTTTTGCTTCATCTAGTCCTGCTGCTGTTGCTGTATTACAGGCGATTATAACTAATTTAACTCCCTTTCTTTTCAGAAAAATCACATTACTAATTACTAATTTTTCAATTTCTTTTATAGATTTGCCGAGAGGAATTTTATCTTCTAAAAATATTATATTTTCAAAAGGCATTTCTTTCCTAATTTCTTTAACAACAGTTAAGCCTCCAATACCAAAATCAAACAAACCAATAGGAGCACCTGACTGTAAATCTAACTTCTCCATCTCACTTCCTCCTTTATATAATCTTTAAGTATTGGGAAAATATTGAATACAAATTCAGCGAAATAAGCTATTTTATGACAAAAGTTTATTTTTGCATTTTTTAAAACTATAATTTTATCCTAAGTTATAAACTAAGGTAACAATTTTTACTCCTAACTCCTAGTGTAAATTTATTATAAAATATAATCCAACCTTTAAAAACCCATATTCATAGAGCTTTGGGAAAGTGTTAGTTTCATTCACTAACACAATTAAACTTTGGAATTAAGTATTCTTTAGGACTGTTACTTTTTTAGGTTCCTTTTTTAATTTTTCTATGGCTTTCCCCTTATTAGATTTATCTTTTAGGATATAATTTAGTCTTATAATTACTATTAGTTTTCATACTTTAGTAGGTAACAGGCTATCATATATCTCAAGGTTATTTCTTGATAATTATTATGATTTAGAATTTTCTTCTTTTAGATTACTACCTATGTATATTAAGGATTATAAGGATTTAAAGAACCAAAAATAGCTTTTGCTATCAAACTTAGGTTGAAAGGCTCTGAAACGATACACTTAACTTCCACAGTGTAAAAAACACCTAACGTAATGTTCGTCTTTTACTTTGTTTAAACTAGGCTTTGAATTCTTACAGTATAACTTTTTTTCTTGGCACCTAGACAAAAAATAGCATCCCCCGGGCATATTTATTGGAGATGGCATTTCACCATTCAAAATAATTTCCTCAGGAAATAATTTTTTCTCTTCATTATTTATAGTTGGAATTGCAGAGAACAATGCTTTTGTATAAGGATGTAAAGGGTTTTTAAAAACATCTGTAAATCTTCCTTCCTCAACAATCTCCCCCAGATACATTACCATCACTCTATCCGCAAAATTTCTAGCTACGCCCAGATCATGAGTAATTAATAAATAAGTTAGTTTTAATTCTTTTTGTATATCCTTTAATAATTGAAGAATATTTGCTTGAACAGAAACATCAAGAGCTGAAGTCGGCTCATCCAATACTAAAATATTAGGTTCTACTGAAAGTGCTCTAGCAATTCCTACTCGCTGCTTTTGACCGCCACTTAATGAATGAGGATAATTGTCTTTACAATATTCTGGAAGTCCAACTAAATTAATTAACTTTTTCACTTTTTCTTCAATTTCTCTTTTAGAGATATTTAAGTGAATCCTTAATGGTAAAGATATAATATCACTAATTTTCTGTCTTGGATTTAAAGAAGCATCTGGGTCTTGAAAAATCATCTGTATTTTCTGTCTGATTTTTTTTAGTTCTTTCCCTCGTAAAGAGAAAATTTCTTTATTGTTTAACCATATTTTTCCTTTAGTCGGATTATATATTCTGACAATAGTTTTTCCTAATGTAGATTTTCCTGAACCGGACTCACCTATAATAGCAACAGTTTCTTTTCTCTTCATTTTTAAATTTACATTATTAACTGCTTTTAAAATATAGATTTTTGTTCTTGAAAACAAATTGTTCTGTCTTTTTATATAAAAATATTTACAAATATTCTCAACTTTTAATATATATTCATCCATAGCTTATCTTCCTTTCTCAAATAAATGGCAAGCAACAAAATGCGAATCTTCAACCTCAATTAATTCTGGCTTTTTAATAGAACAAATTTTTAATTTCCTTTTACATCGAGGGTGAAACCTGCATCCTGAAGGAGGATCAAGATAATCAGGAATACTACCTTTAATTCCTTGAATTTCTTTTTCTCCAGTGAGTTTTGGAATTGCAGAGAACAATGCTTTTGTATATGGATGGTATGGTTTAGTAAATAGCTTTGATACCTCAGCATATTCCGCAACATTTCCTGCATACAGCACATATATTTTATCACAAAGCTCCTTTGCAATTCCTAAATTGTGGGTAATATACAGGCATGATATTTTTTCTTTTCTGATTCTTTCTGAAAAAAGTTGTATAATCCCCTTTTGAATAGTAACATCAAGAGCTGTGGTTGGTTCATCAGCTATTAATAAAGCAGGCCTTACTACTAGGCTCATAGCAATTAAAATTCTTTGTTTCATTCCACCACTAAGCTCAAAGGGATAACTCCCTAGAACAATTTTTGGATCTGGAATATTAACTTTATCTAATAATTCAATCTCGTAATTTTTAATATCATAATCTTTTCTTTTTTTTCGGCTCCAATTATGAATAATAACATCCTTAAAAATTTCACCAATAGTAAAAACAGGATTAAGAGAACCCGTTGGATCCTGGGGTATATACGATATTTTCCCCTTTAGGAATATTCTTCTTTCCTTATTAGATAATTTTAGTAATTCTTGATTGCAAAAAAAAACTTTTCCTTTTGTAATTTTTGCTGGAGGGATAGGAAGTGCATCTAATATTACCTTTGTTGTTACACTCTTACCACATCCTGACTCTCCTACTAAGCCCACGACTTGTTCTTTTTTAATTTCAATACTTATATCATCTAAAACTTTGTGCTCCCCATCAATAGTCTCAAAATTTACCCCTAAATTTCTAATTTCAAGAATATTTACCATTATTATTCCTCCTCCACAGCAAAAAAGTCCCGAAGGCCATCTCCAAAAAGATTAATGCTTAAAACTGTTATAAAAATAACTAACCCTGGAAATACAGAAAGCCACCAATAGGTAGGCAAATACAGACGTCCACTACTTACCATAATTCCCCATTCTGGTGTAGGAGGATGAGCACCTAAGCCTAAAAAACTCAATGCCGCTCCAAGAAGAATTGCATAACCAGAATCAAGAGTTAAGGCAATTATAAGAGGAGAAGTAATATTTGGTAAAATTTCCCGAAACATTATATGAAGATGTGATGCACCTAAAGAATGGGATACTTCTATAAAATCTTCCTGTTTTATAGAAAGAGTTTCCCCATAAGAAAGGCGACAGAAACTTCTCCACCACACAAAACCAATTGCCAACATACTATTTTCTAATGTTGGTTTCATAACAGCGCTTATTCCCATTGCCGCCAATAGAGCAGGGATAGAAAGAAAAACATCTGTAACCCTCATAATAATTTGCCCAACTATACCTTCAAAATAGCCCGCACAAATCCCTAAAGGAACACCAATAAAAAAAGAAATGGTTAAGACTACTACTACTAAACGAAAAGTAATTCTTGCTCCAAATATCAGTCGACTTAAAATGTCTCTTCCTGCTTCATCAGTTCCACATAGATGATCTCGACTTGGCGGCAAAAATTGTTCACTAAAATGTACTGCTTTCCCCCCCGCATCTTCAGGATAAGGAGCTAATAATGGAGCAAAAATTGCTATTATTATCTCAAAAATAATAAGGAAAAAACAAATTAAGGCTATTCTATTTTTTCTAAATCTATAAAATGCTTTTGCAATACTTCCTTTTCGTATATTTTTTTGTTTCATTTCTTTAACCTCAACTTAATTCTTGGATCTAAATAAGTATAGAGAATATCAATCACAAAGTTAATTATAACAAAGACTAAGGAGATTGTTATTATTACCCCAATCATTCCATTATAATCATTATTAAAAATAGCATCTGTCCCAAAACGGGCTAAACCAGGCCAAGCAAATACTTTTTCAACAACAAAAGCACCGCCCAGCATAAAACCAGTTGTAAGACCAATCATAGTAAGAGTAGAACTAAAGGCATTTTTCAACATATATTTCCAGACAATAGTATTTTCCGAAATTCCACTACACCGAAAGACTACTATATAATTTTTTGTTAATTCATCAAGCATATTTACTCGAAGCATACGAGTAAAGTTTGCTAAAGGACTAAAAGATAATACTAAAGCTGGTAGAATAATATGGTAAAGACTATCAAAAAAAGCACTAAAATTTAAAGTAATAAGACTATCAAAAAGATACAGCCCAGTTATATGATGTGGTGGAATGCCTTCAATCCTTCCTACTAAAGGTAATAAAGAAAGACCATATCCTAATAAAAGTTGTAACATAATTCCTGACCAAAATTGAGGGATTGAAACACCAGCAACGGTAAATACTCGAGAAAATTGGTCAATAAAAGTATTTTTATATATTGCAGATATAACGCCTAAGGGTATCCCTAAAACGAGTGCTATTAACATCGCAAAAATAATAAGCTCAATTGTTGCTGGGAGTCTTTCTTTAACTATATCAAAAACATCCCTCCGTTCTATTAAAGAAATGCCAAGTTTTCTTTCAAAGAAAATTCCTTTAATATATTGAATATATTGAATAGGAATAGGTAAATCAAGCTTTAATTCTTTTTTTACCTGCTCAATAGAGGCTTTCGTAGCACGAGGCCCTAAAAGATAAGCAACCGGGTCACTAGGAACAACTCTTGTTAAAACAAACACCAACAGAGAAACTCCTAATACTACAAGCACCATAGAAAATATTCTTTTTAAGATATACAAATTATTTTTCCCTCCTTTCTTAGAAAAGTGGAAACTCCATGGTTAAGCCCGTGGGGTTTCCACTTTTCTTCTCCTTGCTCGGCACACTTTGGGCAAATTTTACATTCATCCATCTGCTCTTCAGGTTAATAAAAAAACAGATTATCTACATTATTAATATCTATTTTTCTATTCTAAGATTATCAAAACGCAAATCATAATATCCTGCTCCGACAGGGTATTCGTAACCTTTCACATAATCTCGAAACGGCATAAAATACCCGTCATTGGATAGGAAAATAACTGGACAATCCTCAGTAATCAGTTTTTGCGCTTTTACATAAAGTGCTAATTGTTTTTCTATTTCTATAGTTTTCCTAGCTTCATTTATCAACTTTGTAACTTCTGGATTTTCATAAAACATCATACCAGGAGGATAAGCACTATTCCAATAAGACTTTGTAAAATAAACTAGAAATGTAAAAGGATCTGGTATTAGACCTGTCGAGTAGAAGGAAGTCATATTTACATCTGGATTTGGTTGACTAGTAATATAACAAAGGTCGGTCCAGGTTGTATTTTCAATTTTTACATTCAAACCAATTTTGTCAAGACTATCCATTACACTAAGGGCAATATTTGAGAGCCTCGCAGAAGGTACAACGCTTTTGTATATTAATTGAAATTTAGCTAATTCTTCAGGTGAATATTTTGACTTTTGAAGCATCTCTTTTGCTTTTTTGTAATCTTGGTAATACACAATTACATCATTGCTATGGCCTGTCATGTTAATTGGTAATGGGCCTATTGCCTGCTTTCCTCTAGTTATATTTTTACTAATTGCATCGTAATCAACAGCATAGGCTACTGCCTTTCTAACATAGATGTCATCAAATGGCGGTTTCTGATTATTTAGAATCAAAAACCAATTAGAAGTGTTTAACGCTCTATTCACTATAATTCCGGGTACCTTTTCAAGGACATCGTATCTCGTAGGATCCATACACCAATCTGCCATATCTAATATACCGTCTTGTAGCATAGTCGCTCGAGTTACTTCCTCGGGAATAATTTTTATCCTTACTTCATCAATTGAGTTTTCTTCCCATTTTTTCCAGTAATCCTTAAACTTATCAAAAGTTATAAGCTCAGCATATTTTATAACATTCAATTTATATGGCCCAGAACCTACATCATGAGTCTCTAGATAAGCTTTCCCATAGTCCCCATATTCACCATACTGTCCTTCCCTTTTATTCTGTAGCAAAAGATTTTTGTTAAGAATAAAAAAATTAAGCAAATTTGCTAAAAGTGATGCGCTTGGCTTTTCCAAATGGAAAACAACAGTATATTTATCGATAACTTCGGTATTTCCCGATTTAATTATGGAAGCAAAATTATTAGACGTTCTTCCCCCTATAGTCATCATTCGATCCATTGAAAAGGCTACATCTTCTGCGGTTACTTCAGAGCCATCATGGAATTTTATTCCTTTATTTAAGTAAAAGGTATATGTCTTAGCATCCTTTGAAATATCCCATGATTTAGCTATCCATGGCTTTACTATTTTCCCAGATTCCATTGTAGGATATACTAAAGGATCATATAAATTAAATACTACTATGAAATCTGTAACATTAGTAAAGTTTGCTGGTTCAAGAGTACTCAATTCTGTATCTATTCCATAATTAAATATTATACTATCGCTCGCATAAGCACAGATAGTTAAAATCATTAAGAAAAATCCCACTAAAACAAATATTCTTGGCGATCTATATTTATTTATTTTAAACATAAGAAAAACCTCCATATATTTTATTAGACTTAATTTCATTTTTTTCTAAAAATTTCAAAAAATTTAACTTCACTACTAATTTTTACTGTGTTTTATTCACATCAAAAAACTTATTAACAAAAATATTATCTAAAATTAAATCACCTCCCTTCTATATTTGAGTATTTTCGGCTAAAAGAATCCAGCATACACAAGGCCTTAAAACCCCTCTCCTCTTTTTTATCACCCCCCCTAAAACTGTTTTTTTTATTTAAGCGACTGCATAATACTTAATAAATCCAAGAGTAGTAGAATATATTGGTCTTTTTGTTTATTTATTATATTTTACACCCGTTTATCTTTAAATTTTAAGCTTGACTTTTTCAAATCTTCGACTCTCGCAACCATCATAATGAAAATATAGGGTAATATTTTTACTCTAAATATTCTATTAGGATGCTGACCTGTATTTATGTTTAAATCTCATAGTACTTCTTCTTTGGTGGATTGGGATAAGCAAGTTTACTGTGAGTAAGATTAGAAAAAATTAAGAGTTCAGCCATGTTTATAGAGACAAAAGCTGGGTCAATTACTGGCACTCCAAGCTCTTCTTGTACTTCTTTCCCTATGCCAGCTAATCCCAAGCATCCAAGTACTATTGCTTGTGCTCCATCTTCTTCTATAGCTTTCCTACCTTCTCGTATAACTGCTTCCTTTGCTTCCCTTACCACCCCCTTACTATCTCGTAAATCTATAACTGGTATGTTTAAACTTCTAATAGAGGCTAAACATATATAATTTAATTTACTTTTTGCAAACTTCTCTTCACTGCCAGATATTATTGTAAATCTACGGCTTAACATGGAAGCAAGATGGATTGAAACTTCACCAGGCCCTATAACTGGTATATTTACAATCTCTCTGGCTGCACCAAGAGCTGGATCACCACCGCAATAAATAATAATTGCATCAAATCCAGAAATCTCAGCAATTTTAACCTCTTCTAATATGTATCTACTAGCCATAAGACTATCATATTCAGATTCTAAAGATTCTGGTCCTCCCTTGATACAGTCAACACTTATTTCTGTATCTTCTCGGGCAACAGCTTTTAACATTCGCTCTCTTTCCTTAAGAGTAGATGAAGACATACCAGCATTTGGAATAATTACTTTAATTTTCGACACGATAAACTATCCTCCCCCTCCTTAATTTAGATAAAATAATTTTATTTAATATTGAAAGTTATATTTATTATTAATTGTTAGTTAAACATAGTACTTTTTTAGTCTCTCATCTATTAAAGTTGATGCCAATAGAATATGGTCAATAGAATTACTAATTACGTCAAAAACTCTGTTTCTTTCTCTTGTAAATTTTGTTTCCCAAAGTATAAATTCTTCGCTTCCTTCTTTTAATTTTGCGAGCTTTGTGAGTGGGGTATAAAGTATTGGAATAGGTTTTCCAACTAAACTATAACCATAAGGGTCATGTCCATACCTTCCAGCTTCTGACCGCATTATAGGAGAAATATTACGACTTATCTTTAATAAAGTTTGATTAAGAAGATTAGCAATTTCTTCCACTCCTTTTTTCTTCTTACTATCATCTATCTGAGTGCTAAGCCTTTCTATCTGTTCTTTGTAATTTTCCAATTTTTTTGTCAATTCTTTAAACTCAGCAACTTCATTTAATAAACTACCCAACCTGCTAGTTAACTTGGTTCCTTCAATATTTTCTAATTGCTTTAAATCCCCTTCAAGTTCATCTGCCACCAAGGAACAATTATACGGAATTACAAGCATGTTACACAACTTCGAAACAAGTAGCCCATCAAATCTTAAATGTTTTGCATGTAAATCTTTGTCTATTTTATCAATCGTATCTGCCTCACTGTGGAGCCAGGGGCTTAACGAAGCATAATTTAATTCTTTAAGTTTTTCAGGAGTATATCCTGTAGCAAAAGAGATATACGGAACACCTACCCCAAAAAATGATGCATCTCCTCCCTTGTATGCATTAGACCATTTAGCCTCCTTCTTCCATTCTTCTTTTATAACATTTTTAAGAAAATCTTTGAGTTCAGTCACACCACGTACACCTGGTATACTTGTCCCAATAATTCCAGGGTTATCAATATTTACATAAGCTATACAATGTTTTGTAAGATTATCCCAATTAGTATCCACAAACCAGGTAGAGCCGGCTGCTTCTGCAACTTCATGTCCATCCCAAAATGCAAAAACAATACTTCTTTCCAACTTATCTTTATGCTTTGCAAAAGCTCTTGCCAATTCTAAGGTTACTGCATTTCCTGAAGAATTACAGATTGCAGTCTTCCCCCATGCTTCAAGATGACCACCTACCAAAATAAACTCCTCAGGTTTTTTCTTCCCTCTGAGAATGCCGATCGGTTGATTAGCTTTTACCCATTCGCGAGTAGCTTCAGCCCTAAGCCATACTTTAACTTTTTCCTTAATACAGAGCTCTTTCAGATATTCACCTGCAGCTCTTGTTATAGCTATAACCGGAATTTGAGGTATATCTCTAAAAGTTTCAGGAGTTGGATTACCCCATTGAGACTTAGTTCCTCCCATTTGAATAACAGGATTATTTGTAGGCCCCCAGTTCATTATAATTAGAGCCTTTGCCCCCTTTTCATAGGCAATTCTGGCTTTCTCAGGCCTAGGAGGAGCCCATGTCATACCTGTAAGCACTATTTTACCCTCCACATTCTTCCCCTTATAGTCTTCATATCCACCAACTCCTGCATATATTAACTCCCCTTCAATTCCTTCAGGCAAAGTTGAAGCAATATGACAAGTCGGCTTTGTTGTAATAACTTTCGTTTCTGGATAAGTAACTCTTAGTTCAGCATTTTTTGGATAACTATGATATATGTAAAAATTATCAATCCTTACATCTAAACCATAGGTCTCCATTTCATTTTTTATGTAATTCGCTGCTTTTTTTATTTTTTCTGTACCTGCAAGTCTTTCACCTACCTCGTTAACTAGGAATTCCATATGTTTAAAAGCTCTTTCCTCTGACAACTCATTTAAAATTACATCTTCTAATTTCTTCATAAATTTTTCCCCTTTCACAAATTATAATTTAAACAATAAACAAACTTTTACAAAATACCTAAAGAGCAAAATTTAATAAAAATCTTATGTAAATCTCTGCAACCTTCTTAATTTGATCCTTAGAAACCCATTCATTTGGTGAATGAATGGGGCCACCAGCGGGTCCTAATTCAGCAGTTGGGATACCTAATTCGCCACTCGCTAATAAATTTGCGTCACATACTCCATTACTATAACCTATTTTTAATTCTGTTCCCATCACCTCTTTATAAATTATTCTCAAAGTTCTCACGTAACTATTATTTTCGTCAACTATACAAGAAGGATAATAAGGAGCTAAAATTTCTAAATCGAGTTTTGCTTTCAGCCCTATTTTTAAAACTAAACCCTTTAGTTCTTTAAGAACTCTTTCTTTATCCTCACCAGGAACAGTATGTTTGTTTAAAATAATTTCACATTCATCAGGAATCGTTACTGAATATTTATCGTATCCCCCTTTAATATTTAATATTACAAAAGGTTGCTTTTTTATCTTTGGATGGCTGGGAATTTTTACAGCGTTTAAATTTGATATGAAGTTTGCAGCTTCCTCAATAGCATTTATACCCTCTTTGAGTGCTCCTGTATGCCCAGCTTTACCTTTAAATTTCCCTTTTATTAAAAGCTTACCAGGCCAGCCAAGTACCACTTTATCAAAATTTGGCTCTGCCATTAAAGCAAAATCTGCTACTAAATTCCGTTTAATGAGCTGCTTCATTCCTTTTGAATACATTTCTTCATCTACTACAAAGGCAATAATAATATCGTTTTCTAAATCTATTTTTTTTATTTGTATAGCTTCTATCGCTGCTAATATTGCTGTAAGTCCACCTTTCATATCACAGGCTCCCAACCCAAAGACTCTGTCTCCTTGAATAGAAGCCTTAAAAGGATTAGTTGACCACCCTTCAGTAGGAGAAACAGTATCCATATGTCCAGTTAACAAAATAGCTTTTCGATGATTTGACTTTCCCTTTAATGTAGCAATTACATTATATCTATCTTTTTCTACTTCATCGAGTTCAGTTTGTAACCCTAAATTCTGTAACTTTTTTTCTAAATAACACGCTATAGCCCCTTCTTCTCCAGAAATAGAAGGAATTTCTATAATTTGAACTAATTTTTTTTCTATTTCTTTCTCGCTTATTTGTTCAACCGTTTCTTGAATCATATTTTGTTTATTCATTTTATATTTCTCATATTCTCCTCTCTTATTTGCTATTACTACAAATTTCCATTTACTTTAGCCACAGCTTTATCTAAGACATCCAAAGCCTCATCTAACTGCTCATCGGTAATCTCGAGGGATACCAACATTCTAAGAAGGTTTTTATTGATTCCGGCAGTGGCAATAAATACTCCGTTCTTTATACATTCCTGAACAATTTGGGCTGTTTTCTGGGTAGCCGGTTCTTTGGTCTTTTGGTCTTTTACCAATTCTATAGCCATCATCGCTCCTATACCCCGTATGTCTCCGATGATGGGGTATTTATCCTTCATCTTCAGAAATCGTTCTTTTAACCTTTCACCAATTTTTAATGCCCTGTCTAAGAGATGTTCTTCTTCGACAATCTTTATCACTTCCAGGGCTGCCCGGCAGGCTAGCGGGTTACCTACGTAGGTTCCGCCGATACACCCTCCGGGAAGAGAATCGGTAATCTCTTTTTTGGTAATCACTGCCGAAAGAGGTAAACCGGCAGCTAAAGATTTAGCCAGACAGATTAGGTCCGGTTCTATATCCCAATTTTCTATGGCAAAAAACTTTCCGGTTCGGCCTATACCACTTTGAATCTCATCGGTAATAAGTAACATACCATATTTATTAGTCAGTTTTCTTAAGTATTCTAAAAATCCCTCCTGGGGGACATTAAATCCTCCTTCTCCCTGGATAGGTTCAACTACTATAGCAGCGACAGATTCAGGGGTTACAGTA
This sequence comes from Atribacterota bacterium, assembly GCA_035648095.1. Lineage (GTDB taxonomy): Bacteria > Atribacterota > Phoenicimicrobiia > Phoenicimicrobiales > Phoenicimicrobiaceae > Sediminicultor. The sequence continues at coordinate 13,949 of DASRME010000239.1, forward strand.
TTTATAAGTATCTTTTCAAAATCTTCTATCTTAGCCATAGGATGAGAAGAACTGGGGAAAGGCAGTCGGTATATCTCGGGGGCAAAAGGTCCGAAGTGATACTTGTAGGGCATCGCTTTATGACTCATAGTCATGGTTAGAAGAGTGCGGCCGTGGAAGGCGTTTTCAAAGACAATGATAGCCGGTCTTTTGGTATAGGCCCGGGCTATCTTTACTGCATTTTCTACTGCTTCTGCTCCGGAGTTAAAAAAAGCGGCTGCCTTGGGAGTATCTCCGGGAGCCAACTTGACCAGTTTCTCGGCTAATTCCACCAGAGATTCATAGGGAACAGCCGTAAAATCGGTGTGCAGATATTTTTCTGCCTGGTCCTTAACTGCAGCTACCACTTTCTTGTGGGTATGCCCTACGGCCAAACATCCCCACCCCCCGGTAAGATCGATAAACTGATTACCGTCTACATCGGTAACCAATGCTCCCTCGCCATGGGCAATATAACAGGGGGAGAGGGAACTGCCCATAGGTTTGGCTACATACTTCTCTCTTTTTTTGGCAATTTCCTGGGACTTTGGGCCGGGCAAACTGGTTTTAAGGGAAATAAATTTGCTCATATAATTGTGTCTCCTTTGATTATTATTAAGATTATTTTTAATTTCCTAAAGTAGCTACCATTACTGCTTTTATGGTATGCATCCGATTTTCGGCTTCATCAAAAACTACCGAATGTTTACTTCTAAATACTTCGTCTGTTACTTCCATTTCTTTAATGCCATACTCTTTATAAAGCATTTCCCCTATTTCGGTATTACCATCATGAATGGCTGGCAAACAATGCATAAAAATAACCTTGGGGTTTCCAGTACTTTTAATTTTTTCCATATTTACTTGATAATCTTTTAGTAATTTTATTCGTTCTGCAAAGTATTTTTCTTCCCCCATCGACACCCAGACATCGGTATAGATAACATCTGCATTTTTTAAACCAAAATTAATATCATCAGTTATTGTTATTCTTGCTCCGGACTCTTTGGCAATTTGTTTAGCTTCTTTGATAAGATTTTCTTCGGGTAACAAAGATTTAGGAGAGATAATTCTAACATCCGTACCCATAATTGAGCCAGCAATTAACAAAGAATTAGCCATATTATTTCTCCCATCACCAATATAAGTAAAAATAACTTTTTCTAAAGGTTTTTTTACCTTTTCTTGAATGGTCATAAGATCAGCTAAAACTTGAGTCGGGTGATATTTATCAGTTAATCCATTCCATACTGGTACACCTGAATATTTTGCCAGAATATCTACACTTTCCTGCTTGAATCCTCTAAATTCTATACCATCATAATATCTCCCTAAAACTTTCGCTGTATCTTCCATTGATTCTTTCTTACACATATGAGAACCGACAAGACCAAGATAAGTGATATTAGCGCCTTGATCGTAAGCTGCAACCTCAAAAGCACATCTTGTTCTGGTAGAAGATTTTTCAAATATAAGAGCAATATTTTTACCTTTTAGTTTTTGCTGTTCATTACCGGTATATTTAGCCCTCTTTAAATTATTGGCTAAATCCAAAAGATATAAAATTTCCTTTTTACTGAAATCTTTTAAAGTAATAAAATTTCTATTCCTTAAGTTAACCGGCATAATTGCTCTCCTTTTATGTTTTTAAGAATCTATGTTTTCCGTATTATGGTAATTTTATTCATAATACAGAATTTTATTAGTTATTTCTTATATATGACATAACTTTCAAAAATCCTTCTTTTTTTGAAAAATATTTTAAATTAGTGGTTACTCGGACGTTGACTAGTAGCTGTAATAGTTTTAAAATATAAAGTAAATATTTTACTTAAAGGTATAAGCTATGAAAGAAGAAAAAAGAAAATATCATAGATCTACTACTTTTTTGCAGAGAAAATTACTGATTGAGACGTATCTTGAGACTCATAATATCACCCAATCCTGCCGTAAAGCCGGGGTAGCTATAAATACCTTCCGTAGATGGTATCCTCGTTATTTAAAAGATGAATTAGAAGGAATTAAAAAGCATAAAAGTCACATTAGCATACATTTTGGAAGAATTAGTGAAATATATAAAAATAGGGTTATTTATTTAAAAAAGAAACATCCTTTGTGGGGACGGCGAACTATCGCTTTGGTTATATGCAATGAAAATAATGGTAAAAAAATAATCAGCCCAAGCGGGGTACAGAAAATTTTAGAAAAGGCAGGTTTGTGGGAGAAAGAGAAGAAAAAATAAATTGTAAATTTAAACTATTCTAAAAGTACTAAATTTTAACTGAAGAGTAAAATAGCCTAAGAGCAATTTTCTGTAGTATTTTACTCTTCAGTTAAAAGAAATTTTTTATATTTTCAATTAATATTTTCTCTATAATTGATTTCAATATTAATAGTTACAAATAATATTAATTTCAATTAATGTTAATTTATTTTATTTTTCTAAAAACTTAAAAGGAGAAATTATGTCCTCTCCAAATTTTGCCCTGGCTTCTTTTAATCTTTCGACTTGTGTTTTTAGCTCTTGGGTAAAGTCTAGAGACATATCAATGTTTTCAAAGACCTTACTCATTCTTTCCATTTTTTCCAGATACTTTACTGCTCTTAAAGAAAATTGTTGAATATATTCTTCTTCAGAATAATCTTTCTTTAATTCGCGAATAAATAATCCTTTAAGATCTTCATATTTGGGTATTCGGCCTACCGGGGTTTCAACGGCTTCGAATTCATTGTGAACTCTCCCTTCAGCCCAGAGAAGCCATACTTTCTTATCGAGTTTACTATTTAAATATTTACCAGCTTCATCTTTTAAGAAATAATTAGTAGTATAAATTTTAGGAGTTTCTTTCAGTTTATCGGCAAATTTTAGATGATTTTCTATATAAGTTCCTAACGGCACGGAAATAAAGTCGAGATTAGCCATCGGATTGTATTTCCTCACTCCTCGGGCACCAAGCGTTGCAGCAGTAGTTTCAGATTCAACGGTAGCTCCCAGAAAAACACCATGCGCCCAGGTAAGTGATTCCACGATGGGCATGGTAGTATCAGAATCCCTTCCTCCATAGAAAATAGCTTTTATCGATACCCCATCGGGATCATTGGCCTTAGCATCAATATTGTTCAGCTCATTTAATCTGAGGGTGTATCTGGCATTCTTGTGGGAACAAGGAATTTCCTGACCCTGACTGTCTTTTTTCCCTTGAAACCACTCTCCTGAAAAATTAATCCCCTTATTCGGGATATCTTTTTTCATTCCTTCCCAGTAAGGGACTTTATTATTAATCAATACATTAGAGAAAATAATTTCATCAGGTGTCATTAATGCTTGATAAATCACTGGATCATCTTCCGGATTGACACTATGAATGATACCAAATATGCCTGATTCCATATTTACCGCCCTTATTACCCCATCAATTTTTTTAAGATAAGCAATATCATCACCAACTACGGTCTGGCCAGGGATCATGGCGGTACTGGTCTTCCCGCAAGCACTGGGATAGGCCCCGGTAAAATAGGTAATCCTATTTTTTGGGCCATGAACGCCCATGATAAACATATGCTCCGCCAGCCAACCTTCTTCATTGGCTTTTTTAATAGCCAACCTGAAAGACAATTTCTT
>DASRME010000240.1:0-5235 GCA_035648095.1 Atribacterota bacterium
GTCCTACGGTGTGAGCAGGGATTGCTTCGCTGCCTCGCAATGACAGAAAAGAAAAGACGGGCTTGATGAATCAAGCCCCTACGTTAGGAAAAATAAAAGAGATAGTATTAGAGAAGGAAATCTTAGAATGTTTTTTTAATCTAAATTAATTTCTTTTCCTTCGATTTTTAGTTTTTTTCTGCTGACCCAGACGAAGCCCTGGTCCGGGGTGATAACTGCCACATCTACCGGACCGCCAACACCGGGCATATCTCCCGGATTAGCTATGATGCCATCGGAAAAGCGCTGGATTGCTGAAGTAGTCTGAACCATTAAAGTACAAAAATCTATGGCATCCTGTAGAGTCATTGTCCCCCATTGAATAGCATATTGTAGACCTCCCAGCTGTTTTCTTATTTCTTCTTGCCCCAGACTTTGTATTGCATCATTAACAAACTTTAGGTTGTTGATTCTTCCGTCAAATCCTAAAACAATCCGCGAAACCACATCGTTTTGACCGATCCAGCTTGCTCCGTATTCTTGGTTTTTTTCTCTACTATCTCGTTTTTTCTGAACCTCACCGGGAATAATACAAGTATAGACTTCATGAGAACCATCTTTATTGAAACCAGCTACCAGAAGAGTTATCCTATCGATTCCCCCGATTCCATTTTTCAAATTCCCCTGCAGGTCTTTAAACTGGAATTTAACCATAAAATTATCTTGCTTAATTTCTAAAACTTCGAAACCTTGCCGCCGGAGATCAGCATTAATCTTTTCTACTGCGTCATCTAATCGCTTCTGCCATTCATATTTTATATCAAAAAGACCGTGCAATCTGTCTGCAGCATCTCTTACATTTAATCTTTCTATATCGTTCTCTCTTTTAAACTGCTCGATAAATTTACTGACATTTTTCATTACCCCATCTTCCGGTAAAAAAGCCAGTCCGGTTATAATTACCCCAATCCTTTTATTTAACTGAAAAATTTTGGAAGCATTATCGCTTCCGATGCGAGCCATCCCTTTTTGATTACGATAGGATTGCCGGCTGTCAGCAGCCAAAACTATTCCTTCCGGAGTGGTGGTGTTTATTCCTAATGACATATGATCATCTCCATTCTAAAATATTTTATTACTCTTCCTTTTTTTCTTCCTGGATAATTTTAGTCAGCTTTAATAATATTTCTTTCCGCGGCTGAGCATTCATATGTGTAAATATCTCTAGTGCCTCTTGATAATATTTTCGTGCTTCTTCGGATTTGCCTAAAGTAAGATAAATCAGACCGATATTTCCCAGATTAGTTGCTACCCCTTCTTTATATCCTATTTTTTTATTGATACTTAGTGCTTTTTGATAATAATTTAGGGCTTGATCGGTTTCCTTTAAATTACTGTGGGCCAGACCAATATTATTAAAGACATTCGCTATTCCTTCTTCGTATTTTTGTTTTTCATTAATTTCCAAAGCTTCCTGGAAATATTTTAATGCTTCTTCGGATTTTCCTGAATCAGTATATATTATTCCAATATTGGTCATACTGTTGGCCATGGCTTGTTCATCTTTGAATTTCTTGCTAATTTCTAACGCCTCTTCTTGATACTTCAATGCTTCATCAAATTTACCTAATTCATTGTACAGGGTACCTATATTGTTAAGATTATAGGCAGTGCCCTGTTCGTATCCGAGCTTTCGGTTAATCTCTAAGGCTTGCTGATAATATTCTAATGCATCATCCGGTTTGCCTAAATTATGGTAGATGTTTCCTATATTGCCGAGAGCAGTTGATTTGGCTGGCAATTTCGCAATTTTATTTTCTGCTCTTTTTAAAATATTTAATGATTCTTTAAAATATTTTTCTGCCTGATTTAGTTCAGATAAAGAATAATAGCAGTTGCCGATAAGGATATTAAAGCCAATCTTATCTTCCTCGGGGATACTTAAATCTTGCAGGCTTTTTAGGTATACATTTATAGCTTCCTCAAATTTATATTCTTTTTCATAGTTTTGTCCTGAGTGGAAAGATTCTTTTAATAAAGGATTTCTTTCCAAAACATCAGTGACGGTTCCCGGTAAGTTTCTGTTAAATAATTCCTGCCTTTCGGTTAAACGATTATAAAGTTCTTCTCTTTTAGATTTTTCTTCTTTATTCTTTTTATCTTTTATTATCAGATATAGATCAAATACGAGTATTAAGGCACAGACAATCCATAGCCCTATTTTAATTTCTGCGGTTATATTTTTTAGCGTAAATATGCCGGCAGCAAATATTAACGGTCCTGCTATTGAAATAATATTTATAAATAAATTCATATTTTCATCTCCTTGGCGTAGTTTTGATTCGGTTGAATTTTTGTTGATATATTTTAATATTCGATAAAAGTTTAGAAAATCCTTTTTTTTGTGAAAAATATTTTAAAATAAAGTTTAAAAAAAGTAATCACCCCCACCTTAATCCTCCCCCCTCAAGGGGGAGGAAGTGTGTGAGTTTGGTTCTCCTTCTTCAAGGGGGAGGAGATATATATAGATATACCATTAATATTATGGTAAGATGATGACTATATGTATTTGGTGAAATAAATTACAAAGAAGAAAGAAAGAGAAAAAATAAATTTGAAAATACAAGCCAAGGGATATCTGATGGTTGCTGCAGCCGGAATTTTGTGGGGAACGATAGGATCACAAGTAAAAATACTGCTTAATTATCAATTATCAGTCCAGACCATTGTATTATGGAGAATGGTATTTGCGTTTTTAATATTATTCCCCTTCATTTTTTTCACCAAGAGAGAAATATTGAAAATTGATTTGAGAGGAATTGCTTATTGTTCCTTAATTGGAATTTGTACTCAATTTTTCTTTAATTTATTGTATTTCAGTACCATTCAAAAAACTACCGTTGCCACCGCAGTTACTCTCTTATATACTGCACCAATATTTATTGCGGTTATGGCGAGAATTTTTTATAAAGAATTATTTACTCCTTTTAAAACTATGGCTCTACTTCTTTGTATAGGAGGTTGTTTCTTTACTGCCACCGGTGGTTCAATGGAGACACTTAAATTAAATTTACCCGGAGTGTTAATGGGCCTGGGGGCAGGGTTTACTTTTTCCCTGTTTACTATTTTAAGTAAAGCCATAATACACAAGTATCACCAGTTGACCATCATTGTGTATTCTATCGGATTTGGACTTCTTTTCTATCTTCCCTTCTCTCATCCTTTAGACATTTTCCAAATGGGACCAAATTTAAATATGTGGCTATTATTATTTTCTATAAGCTTAATTTCTACCGTGCTGGCTTACGGATTATATATTACCGGATTATCTTATGGCATTGAGGCATCAAAAGCAGGAATTGTTAGCACCCTGGAATTGGTGGTATCGGTTATACTTTCTTATCTGATATTTAAGGAAGCCTTTTGGGGAATGAAATTGGTGGGTATTTTGATGGTTGTGTTTTCGGTGATCATTGTCCAGGTAGATAAGATTTTGCCTTTTCGTTCCCCCTCACCCTAACCCCTCTCCCTCCAGGGGAGAAGGAATAGTAAGGGCATATAGAGCGATACGCCCTTACTTCGTGGGAATGACAATAAATTATTTAGCGGCTATAAATCCGCCATTTTATTTAAAGCATCACCTTTCAAACGATAAATAATCCATTCTTTCATAGGTTTTGCGCCCATTTGATCATAGAATTTTCGAGCCGGATTCCAATCCAAAACAATCCATTCCATTCTATCACATTTATTTTCTTTGGCTATATAGGCACATTTTTCGAATAAGGCAGTACCAATTCCTCGTCCTCGATATTCCTTAGAAACAAACACATCTTCAATGTAAAGACCGGGCCGTCCTAAAAATGTAGAAAAATTATAAAAGTATAAAGCATAGCCTATCGGCTTCCCCTCGATTTCTGCTATAAGTACTTCTGCATATGATTTATCTCCAAAGAGTGTTTCTCGAAGAATATCTTCAGTGGCAACTACCTTTTCAGACATTTTTTCATATACTGAAAGTTCTTTTATAAATTTAAGAATTAAGGAAACATCATCTATTTTAGCTTTTCGGATAATAAGATTGAGCTTTTCATTTTTTTTCATTAACTTTTCTCCTTGTAATCTACATTTACACTCCTTTTAGTCCAATCTCTTCGGCTACTTCCTGCATACCGGCTATTGTATCAGCAATAATATCAGACAATTCCATTCCTAACATCTGGGCGCCCTTTTCAATAATAGACCTATCTACTCCAGCAGCAAATCTTTTATCTTTCCATTTCTTCTTCACTGATTTCACTTCTACGTCCATGACACTTCTGGATGGTCGAACCAAAGCTGTGGTTACCACCAGACCGGTCAGCTCATCTATAGTATAAAGAACCTTTTCCAATTCTGTTTGTGGCTCAATTTCCGAACAGAGTCCCCAACCATGGCTTACTACTGCTCGTATATATTCTTCGGGCCAGCCCTTTCCTTTCAGTATTTCCTCGCTTTTATGACAATGCTCCTCGGGAAACTTCTCATAATCAAGATCATGAACCAGGCCGATGATACGCCACTTTTCTTCATCTTCTCCCCGCTTACGGCCAAAATAGCGCATAACTCCTTCTACGGCTAAGGCATGTTTTATCAAACTATCACTTTTATTATATTCGGTGAGCAGCTGGTAAGCTTCTTCTCGAGTTGGTACTTTTGAACTCATATTATTTCCTCCTGTCTGCGTTATTTTTTATTTATTCTTTTTTTAAAATTTTACTTCAACGTTTTCTCTTTCTTCTCCCTCTGTTTTAAAATAAGGCCTACTCTTAAAACCAAACAGATTGGCAAGGATTGAAGTCGGAACTTGAACTATCACTATATTATATTTCATAGCAGTATCATTGTAGAATTGTCTTGAATAGCTTATCTTGTCTTCCGTATCTTTCAGTTGTGTTTGTAAGTCCAGAAAGTTTGTATTGGCTTTTAAATCAGGATAATTTTCAGCAACTGCAAATAATCGACTCAGGGCACCGCCTAACTCTGAATTTGCTCCTAATTTTTCCTCCGGTGTATTTGCGGATAAATATTTGGTTCTGGATGCGGTTACTTCCTCTAAGGTTGTTTTCTCATGTTCAGCGTATCCTTTTACAGAGCTTACCAGATTAGGAATGAGATCAAACCTTCTTTTAAGCTGAACATCGATCTGCGCCCAGGAATTATCTATTCTACCTCTTAAAGTGACCAATTTATTGTAAGTTAAAACTCCCCATGCTA
>DASRME010000241.1:0-9813 GCA_035648095.1 Atribacterota bacterium
GTCTCCTCCTGCGAGGGATAGATAAAGAGGATGTAAAAAGAGGGCAGGTAGTAGCTGTCCCAGGTAGTATCACCCCTCATACTAAATTTAAGGGTGAGCTCTACGTCTTAACCAAAGAAGAGGGAGGCAGACATACTCCTATCTTTAGTGGTTATCGTCCCCAGTTCTACTTCAGGACTACTGACGTAACCGGTACAATCACCTTACCCGAAGGGGTAGAGATGGTTATGCCCGGGGACAGGGTAACTGTTGTCGGTGAACTTATTACTCCTATTGCTATGGAAAAACAGCTCCGTTTTGCCATCCGAGAAGGCGGACGTACTATCAGTGCTGGAGTGGTAAGTGAAATAATAGAATAGCATATAGCATATCGGATATAATATATAATGAAGAAATCCCAAAGATTGAGGGGTAGATGAATCCGCTCCTCTACAGAAAATGGAATAAAAGAATTTAACTAAATAAGGTATACGATATATGAGAATAATAGGGAGGTAAGTTAAAAAATTTCATGCAAAAAATAAGAATTCGCTTACAAGCATATGATCATAGAATATTAGATAATTCTACCTTGATGATAATAGATACTGTAAAAAGAATTGGTGGAAAATTTTCTGGCCCTATACCTTTACCAACAGAGATAAATAAATATTGTGTCTTACGTTCACCACATGTGGATAAAAAATCAAGGGAAGAATTTGAAATGAGAACTCATAAAAGATTGATTGATATTTTAGAGCCTTCTACCAAGACTATAGAAGCATTAATGCATCTTGATTTACCGTCAGGCGTAGATATTGAGCTCAAAACTCTGGAATAAAAAAAAATAGATAAATAAACTAATTGCTTGCAAATTAATTAACAAATGTTTTTAGAAGAACTGTATTATAGGAAATTAAAATCCACATTAGTAAATAGTGAACCTTCGCTAGTGGGATTGGTATTCTGTCTCTCTATGGATTGTAGAGCTTGATTAATTAGTTAAAAATAAATGTGGGACTGAACATAACATTATTTGAGTGCTGTTCTTTATAATAAAAAGTAGAAAGATAAAATAAGGGATTAAGAAATTTGATGCGATACCGTAATACGATATATTAGACTCGGAGGTGAATATAAAAATGGCAGCAGGAATATTAGGAGAGAAAATAGGAACGACTAGAATGTTTGCAAAAAATGGAGAATCTGTTCCAGTAACTGTAATTTTAGCTGGTCCATGTCAAGTAATACAGAAGAAAAATATAGAAAAAGATGGCTATAATGCAGTTCAATTGGGTTTTAAGGAAGTAAAAGAAAAAAAAGTTACTAAACCCATAGCAGGCCATCTTAATAAATATAAAGTAAAGCCAATAAAGTATATCAGAGAATTTAAGGTTGAGGATTCCAGTAAATATTCTTCTGGTACAGAGATAAAGGTAGATATTTTTAAGGAAGGCGAAAAGGTAGATATTATTGGAATATCTAAAGGGAAAGGATTTGCTGGTGCAATAAAGAGACATAATTTTTCAGGTGGGCCAAAAACCCATGGCCAGAAGGAATATTTTAGATCAGTTGGTTCAATTGGAGCTACGGATGCAGCTAGAGTTTTTAAGGGGACAAAATTGCCAGGACATATGGGAACAGATAGAGTTACAGTGAAAAATATAGAAGTGGTAAAAATTAATCTAGAAAGAAATTTGATTTTAGTGAAAGGTTCAGTTCCTGGTGCTAAAGGAGCAATGCTTGTCATTAATAAAATTGGGTAATGTAAGTATATTTTTAATAGGGAAGGAGGATTGTTTATGATTGATTTGTCAGTTCAAAATATTAAAGGAGAAAATATTGGAGAAGTTTCCCTAAAAGATAATATTTTTAATACTAAAGTAAATAAATACCTTATTCAACAAGTGGTAAAACGATATTTGGCAAATAAAAGAAGAGGAACTGCTTCTACAAAAAATAGAAGTGCAGTAAGAGGTGGAGGAGCAAAACCCTGGAAACAGAAGGGAACTGGAAGAGCAAGAGCAGGAAGTAATCGTTCTCCTATTTGGGTAGGAGGTGGCACCGTATTTGGCCCTAATCCGCGAGATTATTCATTTTCTTTACCTAAAAAAATAAAGATTGCTGCCTTAAAATCGGTTCTATCAGATAAGTTGAAGAATAAAGAAATTATTATTATAGATGAATTATTATTAAATGAAAACAAGACTAGTAAGATGGTAGAAATTTTAAAAAATTTACAAGCATTTAAAAAACCATTAATAATAACGGAAAAAGAAGATAATATTATCGCGTTATCCGTGAGAAATATTAAAGGCGCAAAGGTTTTGCCCGTGTCTAAAATAAATACTTATGATCTTATGAACCAAGAAAAGATAATAATTACTAAAAAAGCCTTGCAAAAAATTGAGGAGGTGTTAATATAATGCCCTCAGATAGAGATATTATATTAGAACCGATAATTTCAGAGAAAAGTGTGAGATTAAAAGAAGAAAATAAATATGTATTTAAAGTAGATTGGAAGGCCAATTCTACTGAAATTGGAAAATCTATTGAAGAAAAATTTAAAACTAAAGTCGCGAAAGTAAATATTTTGAAGATGCCAGGTAAAAAAAAGAGTTTAGGGAAATACTCCGGAAAAACATCGCGTTGGAAGAAAGCAATAATTACTCTAAAAAAGGGTGAAAAAATTAAGGAATTAGAAAATATCTAAAGCATAAAAAAGATATTTAAGGAAGGTGTAGATTAAAGTGGCAGAGATAAAAAAATTTAAACCTACTTCTCCTGGGAGAAGATTTATGACTATTTCCACCTTTGATGAAATAACTACTGATACGCCTGAAAAATCTTTAACCAAAGGACTAAAAAAAAGAGGCGGAAGAAATAATCAGGGCAGAATCACAGTGAGGCATCAAGGCGGCGGAAGTAAGAGAAAGTATAGAATAATTGATTTTCGGAAACAAAAAGAAGGAATTCCGGCAAAGGTTTTTAGCATTGAATATGATCCTAATCGTTCAGCACGAATTGCTTTACTCAAATATTATGATGGAGAAAAGAGGTATATTCTGTGCCCGGTAAATTTAAAAGTAGGAGATGTGGTTATATCCGGAAAAGATGCGGATATAAAAGTAGGAAATACAAAATCATTAAATGATATCCCTACCGGTACTTTAATTCATAATATTGAATTAAGACCAGGACAGGGCGGTAAATTAGTTCGATCAGCTGGTACGGTAGCTCAACTTATGGCTAAGGAAGGTAAATATGCTCATGTTAGATTGCCTTCCGGGGAAGTAAGATTAGTGCATTTAGAGTGTAAAGCCAGTATTGGGCAAATTGGTAACCTTATTCATGAAAATTTATCTAGTGGTAAAGCAGGTAAAAGTAGATGGTTAGGGATAAGGCCATCCGTTAGAGGGGTAGCCATGAATCCAGTTGATCATCCTATGGGTGGAGGAGAAGGAAAGAGTTCAGGAGGTAGGCACCCTTGTTCCCCAACCGGTGTACCTTCAAAGGGATATAGAACTAGAAAAAAGAATAAACTTTCAGATAAATATATTGTTAAAAGAAAGACGAAAAAATAGTAAATAAGGGAGGCAGTTATTTTAGATGTCTAGATCTTTAAAAAAAGGACCCTATATAGACGAAAAGTTATTAGGTAAAATTAGAGAATTAAATCAGAAAAGGAAGAAAAATATAATAAAGACTTGGTCAAGAAGATCAACTATTTTTCCTATAATGGTCGGACATACTTTTGCTGTGCATAATGGTAAAAGGCATATTCCAGTATATATTACCGAAAATATGGTAGGCCATAAATTAGGAGAATTTTCTCCTACTAGAATTTTTAAAGGGCATAGTGCTCATACCGAAAGAACAACTTCGGTAAAATAGTAAATAAAGTTGGTTATTATACAATGTTAGGAAATAATATTCTTATTTCTTATATAAGACAAGAATAATTATTTCTACTTATAAAAATTTATTAAATAATTAGTTTTTATTATTGCAGAAAAGCAAATAAATTAAATTAGGAGGAAAACAATGAGTACAAAAGCAGTAGGTAAATATTTACCTATATCTGCTCGCAAGGGAAGACAGGTTGTAGATATTATTCGGGGTAAGAATGCCAGTGAAGCTCTCTTAACTATGAAATTTCTTCCTAACCGTTCAGCTAAAATGGTTTACAACGTTTTAAACTCTGCGATTTATAACGCACAAAATAATGATGATATAAATGTAGAAGATTTATATGTATCCAAAGCTTATGTCGATGTAGGGCCTACAGTTAAAAGATTTAGACCTCGGGCCATGGGTAGAGCAAGTAAAATAAGAAAAAGAACTAGCCACATTACCATTATAGTTGATTATAAAGGGGAGGGGAAATAATTGGGACAGAAAGTACATCCGAAAGGATTTAGAATTGGAATTATAAAAGATTGGGATGTTAAGTGGTTTTCAAAAAAGGGTTATGCTGAAAAGGTATATCAGGATTACAAGATAAGAAAATATGTTAAGAATCGTTTAAAACATGCTGGAATTTCTTGCATTGAAATTGAACGAATAGCTGATCGAGTGAGGTTAACTATTAATTGCGCGAGGCCAGGTATTGTAATAGGTCGAAAAGGGGCGGAAGTTAATAATTTAAAAGAAGAGTTGTCTAAATTTGTAAAAGGTGATTTGCAGATAAAAATTATAGAAGTAAAAACACCGGAATTAAATGCTCAGTTAGTTGCTGAGAATATTGCTGAACAATTGGAAAGAAGAGGCTCTACTAAAAGGGCGATGAAACAATCAACCAGTCGATCTATGAGAATGGGCGCCGAAGGAATAAAGATTTCTTGTTCTGGAAGAATAGGTGGGGTTGAAATAGCAAGAACAGAATGGCATCTAGAGGGTAGGTTACCTCTCCATACATTGCGGGCAGACATAGATTATGGTTTTGCTGAGGCTAATACAACTTATGGTAAAATTGGCGTTAAGGCATGGATTTTCCGAGGGGAAGTACTTCCTGTAAAAAACAAAGTGGCGTTTAACCAAAAACCGGTTACCGAGGTTTTAACTAGCGAGAGAGCAGAAGAATCAAGTAGTGAAGGAGTACGGAAAAATGTTACAACCAACTAGAACAAAATATCGAAAAACACATAGAGGAACCATAAAAGGCTGTGCCCATAAAGGAAATTTTATTGCTTTTGGTGATTTTGGGTTGCAGGCATTAGAGCCCCATTGGATAACCAGTGCCCAGATAGAAGCAGCTCGGGTTGCTATTACTCATGCAGTAAAAAGGGGTGGAAAGGTTTGGGTAAGAATATTTCCCGATAAATCAGTGACTAAAAAACCAGCAGAAACCAGGATGGGAAAAGGAAAAGGAGCACCTGACCATTGGGTGGCAGTAGTAAAACCAGGAAAGATGTTATTTGAGTTAGGTGGAGTAGAACTAAATCTGGCCAAAGAGGCGATGCGGTTAGCTGCTCATAAATTACCCATAAAAACTCGTTTTCTTTCTAGAAATGAACAGGTGGTGGGATAAATGAAAGCAAGTGAATTAAAAGATTTATCAGTTGAAGAATTGAAAAAGAAACTCACTGATTTTAAAGATGAATTGTTTAGTTTGAGATTTCAAGTGGTTACCGGACAATTAGGTAATCCTATGAGAATAAAAGAAGTAAGGCATAATATTGCCAGAGCAAAAACAATTTTAAGAGAAATTGAATTAAAAAAAATAAATTAAATTGAAAAAAGGAGGCTTAAATGCTGTCCAGTAAAAAAATAAACACAAAAATTGGAAAAGTTGTAAGTGACGGTATGGAAAAGAGCGTAGTTGTAAAAGTTGAATACCTGGTGTCACATCCTCTTTACAAAAAAAGAATAAAAAAATCGAGTAAATTTATGGCACATGACGAAAAAAATGCCTGTGGTATAGGCGATAAAGTAAAAATTGCCGAAACTCGACCTTTAAGTAAAAGAAAAAGATGGAGAGTTACGGAAATATTAGAAAAAACGAAATAAGACAATTCAAGCGATATTAGTAAAATAGTTATTTCTATAATGCTAACTAAATAATAAACAGTAGAAACTATGTCTACTTACAATTATTTAAATAGCGAATAGTACTTTAGTAAATATAATACAGTAATAAGTAATGTGTTATTAGTTACAAGTTGTAAGTCTCAGGACTCGAGTTACAAGTTGATAATTTCTAAAAAGTTTAGGTATAGATAGGTTGTATTATCATACGATCCTGCAATAAACTATAAACTTGTAAACAGATAACTGAAACTTGCATTAAAAAATAACGACCATATACTAATTATGATTAAGGAGAGAAGGTAGCTAAGATGATACAGATGCAAACACGTTTATTCGTTGCGGATAATTCAGGTGCTAAAGAAATACAATGTATAAAAGTTTTAGGTGGTTCCCGTAGAAGATATGCTAGAATAGGAGATATTATTGTCGCCTCAGTTAAGGTAGCAGCAGTGGGAGGAACCTGCAAAAAAGGTGAGGTTATTAAAGCAGTTATTGTAAGAACAAGGAAAGAACTTGGTCGATCAGATGGTTCATATATTAGATTTGACGACAATGCTGCAGTTGTTATTAATAATCAAAATGAACCGGTTGGGACCAGAATATTTGGACCAGTTGCTCGGGAATTGAGAAATAAAAATTTTATGAAGATAATTTCACTAGCGTCCGAAGTAGTATAAAAAGGGAGGGATAGCGATTTGGTTAACACTAAACTTGGATTTAAAAAAGGTGATAATGTTTTAGTTATTAGCGGAGAAGATAAAGGTAAAAAAGGGAAAATAGTTCGTATTTCCCCCAAGAAAATGGAAGTAATAGTTGAAGGTGTTAATATTTTAAAGAAACACTCTAAACCTACCCAAAAAGTTCCTCAGGGTGGAATAGTTAAGCAGGAAGGTACAGTACATACTTCTAAAATTAGATTAATTTGCAATAAATGTAGTAAGCCCACTGCTATAAGAAGAGAGAAAATAAAAGAAGGCAAGAGAGTAAGAGTGTGTAAAAAATGCGGAGAAATAATAGATAAAGTTTAGGAGGTTGAATTATGCCCCGATTGAAAGAAAAATACTTCAAACAAGTTGTACCTGAAATGATGAAAAAATTCAAATATAAAAGTGTGATGGCCGTTCCCAGACTGCAGAAAACAGTAATTAATATTGGATTAGGAAGTGCTACGAAAGATTCAAAAATTATGGATGAAGCAGTAAAAGAATTAGCTGTTATTAGCGGACAGAGACCCGTTATAACTCGTGCAAAGAAATCAATATCTAACTTTGGAGTCAGAAAAGATATGCCAGTAGGTTGCAAAGTTACATTACGGAATGATAGAATGTACGAGTTTTTAGATAAGCTTTTTAATATTGCGCTCGCTCGAATTCGGGATTTTAGGGGTATCCCTTCAGACTCTTTTGATGGAAGAGGGAATTACACTATGGGCGTGAAAGAGCAATTAATTTTTCCCGAGATAGATTTCGATCAAGTAACCAATACATTAGGAATGAATATTACTATTGTCACAAGTGCTTTAAATGATGAAGAAGCGAAAACCCTTTTAGAATTAATGGGTGTTCCTTTTAAAAAATAGTGTATATTTCGTATCGCGTATTTTCTGGAGCGTTTTTATTGGATAACGTATAGAGCGTATAGCGTAAAAAAAATATATAATTTATCTTAAAACCGCTTGGGTATCCAGAATGCAGGAGCTAGAGGGATTGATTCTAATCTTTTTATAAGATAAGATTCAAGAAATATAAAATACGAGTTATAAGAAATAAGTAAGTCATATTACGTGCTAAAAAGGAGGAAATAGTGTGGCCAAAACAGCCCTAATAGTAAAGGCTAAAAAAGAACCCAAATATAAGGTAAGGAAATATTTTCGTTGCAATATTTGCGGAAGACCTCGAGGTTATATGCGAAAATTTGGTATATGCAGAATATGTTTTAGAACAATGTCCCATAGGGGAGAATTGCCAGGAATCACCAAATCAAGCTGGTAAGGCTTATAAAAGACATATTTAATGAAGTCTATTGTAATGAGTTGAAATTAAAAGAGAGGAGGACATTATATATGAGTGTTGTTACGGATCCTATTGCTGATATGTTAACTAGAATTAGGAATGCTAATAAGGTACGGCATGATTCTTTAATTGTACCATCATCAAAGCTTAAGTTAGAAATTACTCGTATATTAAAAGACGAAGGTTTTATTAGAGACTATAGATATAAAGAGGATAAAAAACAAGGTCAGCTGACCATCTATTTAAAATATATAAATAAAGAGAAGACCATTAATAATCTTCAAAAAATTAGCAAACCTGGATTAGGAGTTTACGTAAAAAAAGATGAGATACCAGAAGTATTGGGCGGTCTTGGAATTGCTATAATTTCTACCTCTAAGGGAATCATGACTGGTAGAGAAGCCTTACAACGTCATCTTGGCGGCGAAGTAATTTGTTATATTTGGTAAATATAAATTAGTATATAGTATAGTATTTAGTATTTAGTATATAGTAAAGAAATAAGAGAAAGAAAGAAGTAAGGCTCGATTCATCGAAACCACTTAGAAAATTACTAAAACAATACGGGTTGAATAAATTTAATCCGTATACTATAGCTATACGCTAAACGTTGTAGACTAAAAGTAATACGGAATGCGATATATACAGTATACGAGAAATGGGAGGTTTTATATGTCCAGAATAGGAAAGATGCCTATCAATATTCCTAAAGGAGTTAAAGTTGAATTAAATAATAATAATATAAAAGTATCTGGAGAAAGAGGTACGTTAGAAAGAAGTTTTCATCCAGATATGCAGGTGAAGATAGAAAATGATAAAATTTATGTTTCCAGACCTTCTGAAGATAAATTTCATCGGTCTTTACATGGATTAAGTCGAGCTTTAATAAATAATATGGTAAAGGGAGTTTCTTTGGGTTTTGAAAAAACACTGGAAATACAAGGAGTAGGTTACCGAGCAGTTCTTGAAGATGGGAAAATGGTTATTCAGATAGGATATTCTCACCCCATCAAAGTAGATACACCTAAAGGAATTGAATTCGAAGTTGAAAAACAGAAAATAATTAAGGTAAAAGGTATTGATAAGCAGCAAGTAGGCGAAACTGCTGCTAAAATAAGATTATTACGGAAACCAGAACCTTATAAAGGGAAAGGAATAAGATATATTGACGAAGTAGTAAGAAGAAAAGTAGGAAAAACTGGCGCAAAGTAATCAAGATAAACTAATTTGATTCGTTAGTTAATTACTTAATTAGCTGTTAATCAGTTAAGAAATATTAATATTAAATAGCTAATTATTTAACTAGAAATCAATTGACTAATTTATCTTGTATTTTGTGTTTGAAACTTACGAATATTCAGTAACCATTATTTTATAGGAAAGGAGTGCTAATATTGACTGAAATAGATAAAAGATTGGCTAGGATAAAAAGACATAAAAGAGTACGTAAAAATATCTCTGGTAGAAGCGAAAGACCACGTTTATGTATTTTTAGGAGCCTAAAGCATATATATGCCCAAGTAATTGATGATAATAAGGGAATAACCTTAGTTTCTCTATCTACACTCGACCCAGAAATAAAAGGAAAAGAAAAATATCAGGGAAATGTAAAAGCAGCTGAAATGCTTGGAAGTTTATTAGCTAAAAAGTTAGAGGAAAAAGGTATAAAAAAGGTAGTATTTGACCGAGGGGGCTACCTTTATCACGGCAGAGTAAAAGCTGTAGCTGAGAATACTAGAAAGGGAAAAATAGTTTTTTAGTTTAGCAGATTATTTTAAAAGATATTTTTAAT
>DASRME010000242.1:0-3100 GCA_035648095.1 Atribacterota bacterium
CTATATACTAAATACTACATACTATATACTAAATAAGCTTGACATCATCGCTTGATTATATTACAATTTATTATGTTATTTTCTAATAAATAACAAGTGTTTTAAAAGAAATAAATAATTAATTTATTTTTTAAAATAAACATATATGAAATTATTAGTCAGGGAGGAACAAAGTGAAAACCTACAGCGCAAAAGCAGGGGACATTGATAAAAAATGGTATCTAATTGACGCAGAAGGAGAAATATTGGGAAGATTAGCTACTCAGATAGCTACAATATTAAGAGGAAAAAATAAACCAACCTATACTCCGTCTATGGATTTAGGTGATTATGTAGTGGTGATAAATGCTGAAAAGATAAAAGTAACCGGAAATAAACTCAAGGGAAAAGAATATAAATATCATACAGCTTATGTGGGAGGCTTAAAAACCGTTACTTTAGAAACATTATTAAAGAAAAAACCAGAATTAGTGGTAAAAAAAGCAGTTCAAGGCATGATCCCTCATACTAAATTAGGTAGAGCAATGATTAAAAAATTAAAGATATATAAAGGGAATGAACACCCCCATCAAGCTCAAAAATTAGAAAAAATTAACTAAGCACGAGGAAGGAGGTTAAATATTTGACACAGACAAAAAGTTATGGTACTGGAAGAAGAAAATCCTCAGTTGCCAGAGTGTGGCTAACTCCTGGCAAGGGTAGTATAAAAATTAATCAAAGGACATTGGATAATTATTTTACACGGGAATCTTTATCGACTGCAGTAGAAAAACCTTTACAATTAGTAAATAAAAAGAATGAATTAGATGTTTTTATTAAAGTAGTGGGAGGTGGCATTACCGGCCAGGCAGGGGCAATACAACATGGAATTGCAAGAGCCCTTCTTCAATATGATCCTACTTTGCGTTTAATTTTAAAGAAAGAAGGTTTATTAACTCGGGATGCAAGGATGAAAGAAAGAAAAAAATATGGTCAAAAAGGTGCCCGAGCCAGATTCCAATTTTCTAAAAGATAATTATTTTTACATCTTTGAAAAGAGAAAGGTCATCTATATAGTAAGGTGCCTTTCTCTTTTTTTTTAGTTTTATTATCTTAAAACTACATAAAAATCGTATCTCGTATCTCGCCAAGAATTAGTTGGTTGTTTTTGGATTACTTGGTCGTTAGCATAGGAATGCAGTAACGACTAACGACTAATTTATCTTTTAAAATTATTACCTTTTAAAGAATGGAACAATGAAAAGAAATCCTCGATTAGATATTTATTTGGATAAGATAAAAAATAATTCAGAAAATATTAAAGCTCTCTGTTTAAAACGCGGAATTAACGTAGTGGGAATAACCAAAGGATGTTCTGCCATTGTGGAAGTCGGTCAGGCTATAATAGACGGGGGGATAAACATTTTAGGTGATTCTCGAATTGAGAATCTTAAAAGGTTGAAGAAAGCTAAACTTAAAGCAGAGACGATGTTAATAAGAATCCCTATGTTAAGTGAAGTGGATAGAGTTATAGATTGGGCAGATATTAGTTTAAATTCAGAGATATCGGTAATTAATTCGCTATCCCAAGAAGCTTTGAATAGAAAAATGGTTCATAGAATAATTCTGATGATAGACCTGGGGGACTTAAGGGAAGGAATTATGCCAGATGATACTTTACAGATGGTAGGTGAAATTAGGAAATTATCTGGAGTAAAAGTAATAGGCATTGGGACAAATTTTTGCTGTATCAGTGGAGTAATGCCTACTTCAGAAAATTTGACTAAACTGGTTGAATTAACAGAAGGAATTGAAAATAATTTTCATATAAATTTGGAAGTAATTTCAGGGGGGAATACCAGTCTTTTAAAACTAGTTGAAGATGGCAGTATTCCTAATAGAATAAATCAGTTAAGGATCGGAGTAGGTATTCTGCTTGGCCAAGATGATGTCAGATTGCGCAATATAGAAGGGACTTACCAGGACACTTTTATTTTAACTGCAGAAGTAATAGAAGTAAAAGAGAAGCCATCTTTACCCCGAGGGGAGATTGGTCGGGATGCTTTTGGGGAGATACCTGCTTTTCGGGATTTAGGAATAAGAAAAAGAGCCATTTTAGCAATAGGGAAACAGGATATTTATCTTAATAGTTTAATCCCTCTGAAAGAAGGAATAAAAATAGTAGGCGCAAGTAGTGACCATTTAATTATTGATATTACTGATTTTAAAGAAGAATTAAAAGTTGGTGCCGAAGTAAGGTTTAAATTAAATTATCCTGCATTGCTTTCTGCCACTACTTCAAAATATGTCAAGAAATATTTCTATAAAAGGAAGGAGAAAAAATAATGGCTATAGATATGAAAGGAAAAAATTTAGTATCCATTAATGATTTGAGCAGGGAAGAGGTTACTCAAATATTGGAAACTGCTGAGATTATAAAATTGAGATACTATTCTCATGAAGAACAACCACTTTTAAAGGGAAAAGTTTTAGGAATGATTTTTCAAAAACCTTCTTTAAGGACAAGGGTATCTTTTGAAGCAGGAATGATCCAATTAGGTGGGCAAGCAATTTATTTAGGTCCCAGTGATATAAAATTAGGAGAAAGAGAAGCAACAAAAGACATTGGACGAGTGTTATCTCGTTACGTAAGCGGAATTATGGCTAGGACCTTTAGTCATGAAATAATGTTAGAACTAGCCAAGTATTCAACAGTTCCAGTGATCAATGGATTATCTAATCTTTTACACCCCTGTCAAGTTTTAGGAGATTTATTAACTATTAAAGAAAAGAAGGGCAGATTATCTAATCTAAAATTAGCTTATATTGGTGATGGTAATAATGTGGCACATTCCTTATTATTTGGAGCGGTTAAGGTAGGGATGGACATTGTTTTAGCTGTCCCTACTGGTTACGAGCCGAATGAAGAAATTGTAAATCTCGCTAAGAAGGATGCTAAAAAAATAAGCAGTAAAATAGAAATTATCCACGATCCAAAAGAGGCTGTAGAAGGAGCTGATATTATCTATACCGATGTTTGGACCAGCATGGGATTTGAAAAAGAGAGTGTAATTAGAAAAGATGTGTTTAAGACTTATCAAATAAATCAAGATTTAGTAAA
>DASRME010000243.1:0-2268 GCA_035648095.1 Atribacterota bacterium
CTCATGAATGGACAAATTGCCAATACAGTTTTTCAGACAACTTCCGAGCCGACTACCATTGCTGTTTGTATTAATAAGAAAAATTTAACCCATGAGTTTATTGCCAAAAGCAAAGTCTTTGCTGTTTCGGTATTAGAACAGGAAACTGATATGAATTTTATCGGAAAATTTGGTTTTAAATCGGGGAGAGATGAAGATAAGTTCAAGGGAATAAATTATAAAATCGGGATAACCGGTTCGCCCATAGTTATGGAAAATACTTTAGCTTATATAGAGGCAGAAGTATTTACGAATATGGATGTAGGAACCCATACTATATTTGTAGGGAAAGTTGTTGGGGCAGAAAATATTAAAGAGGCAAAACCGTTGACTTACGATTATTATCATCAGATCAAAAAAGGCGTATCTCCCAAGAATGCGCCTACTTATATTCCGAAAGAGAAAAAATTAGAAAAAGAAATAAACAAAGAAAAAAAGGAGTCAGAAAAAATGATTAAGTATAAATGTACTGTTTGCGGATATATTTATGATCCTAAAAAAGGTGATCCCGAGTCAGAGGTAAATCCAGGAACTCCCTTTGAAGACCTGCCCGATGATTGGGTATGCCCGGTCTGCGGTGCTGGTAAAGATGATTTTGAAGAGGTGAGCTAGAAATGGCTGCAAAAAAAATAAAAAAAGATATCTACTGGGTAGGGGCTATTGATTGGGATAGAAGGTTGTTTGATGAGCTAATTCCTCTTCCCCAAGGCACCAGTTATAATTCTTATCTGATAAAAGGTCAAGAGAAGACGGCTTTAATTGATACGGTTGACCCAACCAAAGAAGATGATTTGTTGGACAATTTAGATGATTTAGAAATAGAGCATCTGGATTATATAGTAGTCAATCATGCAGAACAGGACCATTCCGGGACTATTCCTCTCCTATTAGAAATGTTTTCGGAAGCGAAGATAGTTACTAACGAGAAGTGCAAAAAAATGTTGAAAGATCATCTTCTTGTAGAGGAAGACAGAATGATAACTGTAAAGGATAATGATACTCTATCTTTAGGAGGGAAAACGCTAAAATTTATATTTGCTCCCTGGGTGCATTGGCCGGAAACCATGTTAACTTATTTAGAAGAAGATAAGATTTTGTTCAGCTGTGACCTGTTCGGGGCACATCTTGCAGAGAGCAATTTATGGGTAGATAACGAGTCCAAAATTTACTTTAGTGCCAAGCGTTATTATGCGGAGATTATGATGCCCTTCCGTAACAATATCAAAAAATATTTAGAAAGACTAAAAGAATTAGAGATTAACACTATTGCCCCCAGTCACGGCCAGATATATTCTCATCCGGAATTTATTTTATCGGCTTATAGAGAATGGATTTCAGATGAAGTGGAAAATGAAGTAATCATCCCCTATGTTTCCATGCATGGCAGCGTTGAGGAGATGGTGTATATTTTAAGCGAAGAATTAATGAGAAACGGGATAACCGTAAAACTCTTTAATCTTAGCAGGACCGATATAGGGGAATTAGCTATGGCTTTAGTAGATGCAGCCACGATAGTCATTGGTTCGCCTACGGTTTTAGCAGGAGCACATCCCCAGGTAGTTTCGGCGGTTTATTTGGCTAATGCTCTAAGGCCAAAACTAAGGTATGCCTCGGTTATCGGTTCTTACGGATGGGGAGGAAAGATGCTGGAAAATATTAGTGCAATGATAGGTAATTTAAAAGTAGAAGTTCTTTCTCCGGTGATAATAAAGGGTTATCCCAAAGAAGAAGACTATAATTCTTTGATAAGATTAGCCGGTGAAATAACAGAAAAACATAAAAATCTATAAGTGATTGTAATTTAAAAATTAAACAAAAGGGTATTTTAGGAGGATGAAAAATGAAAGACTTAAAAGGAACAAAAACTGAAAAAAATTTAATGGAAGCCTTTGCCGGGGAATCCCAGGCTAGAAATAAATATACTTACTTTGCTTCCAAGGCCAAAAAAGAAGGGTATGAACAGATTGCTTCTATTTTTTTAGAAACAGCTGAAAACGAGAAGGAACATGCCAAACTGCATTTTAAAGAATTAGCAGGAATCGGAAGCACTATTGATAATTTAAAAGCAGCCGCTGCCGGTGAAGATTTCGAATGGACAGAAATGTATCCCCGTATGGCCAAAGAGGCAAAAGAAGAAGGGTTTGAGAAGATTGCGAAGATGTTTGAAGGGATCGCTGTAATTGAAAAAGAACATAAGGAGCGTTACAAGAAGCTTCTTAAAAATATAGA
>DASRME010000244.1:0-4639 GCA_035648095.1 Atribacterota bacterium
TTCTGTTCTCCTTC
Source organism: Atribacterota bacterium (assembly GCA_035648095.1). Lineage (GTDB taxonomy): Bacteria > Atribacterota > Phoenicimicrobiia > Phoenicimicrobiales > Phoenicimicrobiaceae > Sediminicultor. The sequence goes on from DASRME010000244.1 coordinate 15, forward strand.
TGCTTTCTTAAATATTTCTTGCATTTTCTCTACTTCCTCATGTAAGTAATCGACTTCTATTTCTTCGTATTTATTTAACCCTGTACCTGCAGGTATAATGTTACCAATAATAACATTTTCTTTTAAACCATAGAGTTTATCTATTTTTCCCTTAATAGAAGCATTGGTTAAAACATGAGTAGTCCTCTGAAAAGATGCAGCAGAAAGAAAACTTTCAGTAGAAAGGGAAGCTTGAGTAATGCCTTGAATTATGGGCATCCCTACTGCTACCAACTTCTTCCTTCTAAGAAATCCTACATTTTCAACTATATTAATGTTTACAGTCTTATTATTTGCCCTTACTTTTATTAAATCTATATGCCTATTACAAATTTCTGTAACATGACTCTTGGTAATCTTTTTACCTCCATTGATTATTACTTCACTTGTTTCCGGATCTAAAATATCTAAAGCAGCAACTTTACCCACCGCTTTGTCGTAAAGGAATTCTAAAGTTCTACCTTCTAAAGAGAGATATCTTCCATCCTCTAATGGTAGATCACTTAATTTATACAATAATATTTTTTTAATTAAATTCTTACTTATTATTTGATCTTTTTCTGCAATAATATTTCCGCTTATCGGATCTTTAATATCTTCACCAATAGGTCGACCAATAATTTCATCTTTAATTGATTTAATCAGTCCGTCTCTTATGGATATCTCTTTAATTTCTTCCCATATCTTTATTCTATCTACCTTAGCTTTTATAATCTTATCCACTTCCGAAGAAGTAAGTTGCTTATTCGCGCTTACTATGACTTGAGAATCTTCCGGATTAATAATATCTTCGGCAGTAATTTTGCTTTCTATATTTTCATAAATACCTGGTCTAGCATAGCTTATTATTCTAATATCACTATTGGCGAGATTTACCGCCGTTTCTTTGTCGATGATCTCATTATATTTTAACTTAGGATTATTTAGATTATATGTTTCAGCGCTATCATCTTGAATATTATTTTTAATCCCCTTAACCAAAACGTTGCCAGTTATTTTTTCTATAAAGAAATTTTCTCCCTTGACAATGATATATTGTTTATTTTCTTGATCTTCAACTATTAATGTAGTAAAATCGCTAGTTTCAATTCTAGGTATAATTTTATTGGCTATAACTTCTCCTTCTTTAACTATCACCTCTCCTGTCTTAATATTAACCAATGAGGAAATAGTTTTTTTATTTACCAGCAATTCTCTGTTCTTCTTGTTAATTTCTTTGTTTTCTTCTACTACTTTTTCGTTAGCCTTTTCAAAATCTGATATATATACTAATTCTCCAGATAATAACTCAGAGTCACGTGCTGATCTAACATAAATCATATTTAAACGAGCAATTTGACGAATAATTGTTTCAATATGTTTATCATTAATTTTAACCCCTTGCGATCTATACACTGCTTGTATTTCTTTTAATAAATATTCTTGAACTGCTTTAATGCCCTGAATCTTTAAAATGTCGTGGGGATCAATAAATCCGACAGTCAATCTTTCTCCAGCTTTAATTTTTTGCCCTTTTTCTACTGTTAGTCTTAATTCAGGGGGAATATTATAAATTTTTTTCCCATTGGAGTCTTTATTCTCTTTTGCTGTTTCAGGATTAATTACTACCTGCTTCTTATTATCGCTACCATTAATAATTTCCTCTACTATTCCATTTATTTCACTTATTATCGCTTGTTTTTTCGGTTTTCTTACTTCAAAAAGTTGCTCTACCCGTGGGAGGCCTAAAGTAATGTCTTCGCCACTTATTTTAATTCCCCCCGTATGAAAAGTTCTTAAAGTTAACTGCGTACCTGGTTCTCCGATAGATTGCGCCGCAATAACTCCTACGGCCTCCCCGATATTTGCTAATTTTCCAGATGCCATATCTTTACCATAACATTTAGCACATAGTCCATGTTCTGCTCTACAGGTTAAAACTGACCTAACCTTAACCTCTTTTACCCCTGCTTCCGAAATCTTTTTTGCACTTTTCTCATCAATTTCTTCCCCTAATTCAGCCAAGACTTCACCGGTTTTGGAATCTATTACCTCTTCTTGGGTTATCCGCCCTACTAACCTTTCTTCTAAAGTTTCGATTACATTACCATCTTCTTGAAAGGCTCTGATAATTATTCCATCAGATGTATTACAGTCTTCTTCTTTGATAATGGCATCTTGAGCTACATCAACCAATCTTCTGGTTAAATATCCTGATTTTGAAGTTCTAAGAGCAGTGTCCGCCAATCCTTTCCGAGCTCCGTGTGTAGAAATAAAATACTCTAACACTGACAATCCATCTCTAAAATTAGATCTAATAGGGAATTCAATAATTTTTCCCGAAGGATCAGCCATTAAACCTCTCATCCCAGCTAATTGACCAATCTGTCGTTTACTTCCTCGTGCTCCAGAATCAGCCATAATATATAAAGGATTAAATTTGTTTAAATTCTTTAAAATAGCATTAACGACTTCATCCGCAGCTTTGGTCCATGCATTTACAATTTTCTGTTCCCTCTCATCATCCATAATTAATCCATAATTATACTGTTCTTGGATTTTATCTACTTCTTTTTCAGTCATCTCTAATATCTTATCCTTTTGGGAAGGTATCTCTAAATCTACTACACTTATAGAAATCCCGGAAGAAGTAGCAAAATTAAAGCCTAATTTTTTAATCTTATCTAGAATATCAACGGTTACTTCTTTTCCGTATTTTCGGTAGACAAAAGATATAATTTTTTCTAAGGATTTTTTGGTTATCGTTAAATTAATAAAATCCATATCATTAGGGAATATTTCGTTAAAAATAATTCTACCAGTAGATGTTTCTTTTAAAGAATTATGTGTTTTATATTTGATTTTAGCATGCAATTCTATAAATCCATCTTCATAAGCTCTTATAGCCTCATTAGGATTACCAAAAATACTCCCTTCACCTTTCTTCCCGCTTTCCCGCATAGTCAGATAATAACAACCTAAAATTATATCCTGACTGGGTAAAGCTATAGGTAAGCCATTAGCTGGAGAGAGTATATTATTCGAAGATAACATTAATATTTCTGCCTCAGCCTGAGCTTCCATTGAAAGAGGAATATGAACTGCCATCTGATCACCGTCAAAATCTGCATTAAAAGCAGCACAGACTAAAGGGTGAATCTGAATTGCATTTCCTTCCACTAAAACAGGTTTAAAAGCCTGAATGCCTAAACGGTGCAATGTTGGCGCCCGATTTAGTAAAATAGGACGATCCTCTACAATTTCTTTTAATATATTCCAAACTTCCGGCTTGCCTTTCTCTACCATTTTTTTAGCGGTTTTAATATTATGAGCTAAATCTTGAGATACTAATTCTCTCATCACATATGGCTTGAATAACTCCAACGCCATTTTTTTAGGTAACCCGCATTGGTGAAACTTTAAATTTGGACCTACTACAATTACCGATCTTCCTGAATAATCTACTCTTTTACCTAAAAGATTCTGTCTAAATCTACCCTTTTTCCCTTTTAACATATCACTTAAGGACTTAAGAGGTCTATTGCCCGCACCAAGCACTGCTCGCCCTCTTCTGCCATTATCTATCAGAGCATCGACTGCTTCTTGTAACATTCGTTTTTCATTTTTAATAATAATTTCCGGTGCTCCTAGCTCTAATAATCTTTTCAATCTATTGTTTCGATTTATGACTCTCCTATATAAATCATTTAAATCTGAAGTGGCAAAACGTCCCCCCTCTAACTGCACCATGGGTCTTAAATCTGGAGGAATAACTGGAATTGTTTCTAATATCATCCATTCAGGTTTACAATGAGATTTACGAAATGCCTCAACTATTTGTAATCTTTTGATAATCTTTTTCATTTTTTGACCACTAGTCTTTTTCAATTCTTCACGAAGTTCCAGGGTTAATTTATCTAAAGTCAACTCTTTCAATAAATCTTTAATTGCTTCCGCACCTATACTAGCTTTAAATTCAGGGTCATAGTGACTTAAAAGAAGTTTTTCTACTTCTAAAATTATTTCACCTCTTTCATAAGTACTATTTCCGGAGTGTATCACTATATAACAGGATTCTTCAATGTTTTGAGTAGCTAATTTCGCCTGTAAGGATACCTCCTTTTCTTCCTCTAATTTTTTTAAGTTAGTCTCAGAAATTAAGCCATCAATTTTAGTAATTCGATATTGAATTTCTTTATTATCTATTACTTCTCTTTTGTTTTCATCTTTAGCTTTTTTAATCTCTTCTTTAGCTTCTTCTTTCTCTTCTTCGTTTTCAGATTTTTCCTCTTCACTTATGGGGAATAATAATTCTTTTTGATAGAATATTTTACCAAATATTTTCTGAAGATTCTGATCCTCTTCCTCTGAAATCACATCACCAATTTTATGAGAGAGCATTTTTATTTTATTAATATTATAAACCGGCTCAGCTTTTAATTTTTCATTATATTTCTTATGAATACGATATTCTATCTCTAAGATTATCTCTCCTTTTTCTAAACCTGTCTCACCACTCTCAATAACTTCGAATAACTGTTCTCTTCTTCGATCTGGTGCAAAGTATAAAATCTTTTCTAAATTACGAGGCGGAATATCTAAAAGTA
>DASRME010000245.1:0-3931 GCA_035648095.1 Atribacterota bacterium
TTTTATATCTTAGATTTATTCTCTATATTTTTCTCACTAAATACTAACGACCAGCGACTAAAGACTATTTAGGCTTGCCAAAAACATAAAAAGGAATATAATTAAGAAAAATTACCAATCAAGGAGGGGATAACCTTGAAAATAAAAGAAATTATGATACCGGACCTGACTTCTGTATCTGCCGATACCCCGATAAAAGAGGCCGTAAAGATTATGAGTCGACAGCGTATGGTAGGGTTACCGGTTGTAGATAATGATCAAAATGTCATTGGAATAATCACGGAAAGCGATATTGCCAAGGCCTGTTTGCCGGGCTATTACAAAGAATTACAAAATCCATCTTTTATCCCTGATTTCAATCAGTTTTCTGGGCAAGCTAAAAAGATTGCTCATCTACCGGTAAAAGAATTTATGACTACTATAGTCTATTCAGTAGAAGAAGATACCAGTCGGACCCAGGCAGCAGATTTGTTATTTAGAAAAGATCTGAGAATAGTCCCGGTAGTAAGAGAGGGAAAATTAGTGGGAATATTGACCCCTTCTTGTTTATGTAAACATGCCATGGAAGAAGATTAGATTAGGAAAGGAACCATTAATGAACCAAACGTTTATCGCTTTAATAATATTTATAGCTACTCTTATATTTGTTAGTCTGGAAAAGATTAACCGCACGGTGATTGCTTTAAGCGGAGGCCTTCTTTTTATATTGTTAAAAATATTGAATCAACAGGAGGCTTTTTTAGCCGTAGATTTTAATACTATCGGCCTACTGACCGGAATGATGGTTATGGTCTCTATCATTAAAAGGACCGGGCTATTTCAATATCTGGCGATTAAAATTTCTAAGCTTGCTCATGGAAATATCTTTTACCTCTTATTTTTTCTAAGTATTATTACCGGCATCTTATCCTCCATTCTGGATAATGTCACCACCGTAATATTAATTATCCCGATAACTTTGGCTATCTGTGAAAACTTAGAAATATCTCCTATTCCTATGGTATTATCAGAAATATTTGCTTCAAACATAGGGGGGACAGCAACTCTTATCGGTGATCCTCCTAACATAATAATCGGAAGTGCAGCCCATCTATCTTTTATGGATTTTATTATAAATCTCGCACCTTTCATCCTCATTTTATTAATTCTCTTACCCTTCTTTATCAGGCTATTTTATAAAAAAGAAATGTCGCAAAATATAAAGGAAGCTTGGGGGAGAGTGGAAAAATTCGATGAAAAGAAAGCTATTGAGGACCCTTTATTGTTAAAAAAATCTATACTTGTCTTTTTATTAACCATATCAATCTTTGTTTTCCATCATAACTTGGGTTTAGAAGCAGCTACTGTAGCTTTAGCAGGAGCAACTCTATTGCTTTTGGTCAGCAAGATAGACCCGGCAGAAACTTTCTTGGAAGTAGAGTGGTCCACTCTCTTCTTTTTTATCGGACTTTTCATCGTGATAGCTGGAGTAGAGAAAGTAGGAATCATTCAATGGCTAAGCAATAAAATCATTACTCTAACCAAGGGAAATCTCACCCTGACTACTCTGTCAGTTTTATGGGTTTCGGGAATCTCTTGTTCTTTTATTAATAATATCTCTTACACCATCTCTATGGTTCCGGTCATTCATAATATCGGAGCAGTCACTTCATTTAACCTCAACCCGGTCTGGTGGGCCTTATCCTTGGGGGCCTGTCTGGGAGGAAATGGAACCTTGATAGCAGCTGCTGCTAATTTAGTAGGAATAAATATATTAAAAAGACAGGGCAGAATAATAACCTTTAAAGATTTTTTTCGAATCGGCCTCCCGATAATGCTGATATCTATTATTTTATCTTCTGTTTATCTCTTCATAAGGTATTTATTATAGAACAATAAAAAAGGTACCAAGTGACTTTTTTATAAAATATTAAGAGAGCATCTTCTTAATTATTTATAAATCATATCAAATAATTGATCTGCTGTATCCTGATCCAAGTCCTTAAGAATTTTATATTCGTCTAGGGCAGCATTTTTATCTCCCTGAACCAGATAAATCATTCCCATGCTATAGTGGGCAAAAGTATAATCAGGTTGAATACGTATAACCTGTTTAAAGGCCTCACTAGCTTTTTCATAATCCTTTAATTGACTATAAGCCCATCCCAGGCCATAATGAGCATCTATATCTTCCGAATTTTGTTTTACCGCCCCCTGAAAAGCATCAACGGCTTCCTGATATTTTTCCAGTTCTCCATAAGCCCAACCTAAATTATAATAAATATAACTGTAACCAGGATTAATGCGGATAACCTCCTGGTAAGCTTCTATGGTTTTCTCATAATCTCCTTTTTTGTTATAGAGCCAACCTAAATAGAAAAAAGCATCAGCATGTTGGGGATTTTTTTGAGTTACTTTTTTAAAGCTTTCAATAGCGGCATCTTCATTATTTTCCATTTTCCGGTAAATCATGCCTATGGTATAGTAAATTTCATCAGCAGAATCTGTTAGGAAATTTGCTGCATCTTCCAGGTTTTCGACAGCTTCCGGATATTTTTCCATCTTTTGGTAATTCATTCCTAAATGATAAAAAGCCTTACCATAATCCGGCTGTAATTGTACTGTTTTCTCAAAGTTATCAATGGATTTTTGATACTCTCCGATTTGCTCATAGGTAATTCCCAAACCATAATAAGTTTGAGCATCCTCGGGGTTAAGCAGTAAAGCCTGCTGAAAGGCCGCGATCGCCTCATTATATCTTTCTAATTCATTGTAGGCTAATCCCAGGCCATAATGAGCGCTGGCAAAATCCGGGTTACTGCGGACAGCCTGTTTAAAGGCCTCCAGTGCTTCCTCTTTTTTTTGAAGCCCTATATAGGAAAGTCCCAATTCATAATAAGCTGAACTATAATCGCGTGTTATTTTGATAGCATTTTCAAAATAAATAATTGCTTTTTCGAGTTGATTAGTATTTCTAAATATCTTTCCGATTTGAAAATAAGCATCTGCGCGACCCGGGTCTAATTCGATAACCTGTTGGAAATAAGTAAGCGCTTCTTCGTATTTTTTTTCATTATCTAATAAATTAACGCCCTGAAAGTATAATTCTTCTATCGACTTATTCTGACCAAAACTTATCGTACTGACCGAAGTAAAAAACATAATAATTAAAATCAAAGAAATAATGAGCATATGTACACTCTTCATCCCCCACCTCCTGCTTATGTTTCCTGATATTTTTTTTATATAGGACAGATTATCAGCAACCGATAATATATTTTTAATGGAATAATTCTTGCAGCATTTTATTTATTATAATATATTTCAATTGATTTTAACATATTATAATTATTTCTATCCTCAAAAATGTAATTTTAATAAATAAATTAAAAAAATCATCTTTATTTCTAAAATAGCGATAAAGATTGCCTGCGGTCACGCCATCACTTGAAGCGATAGAGCACATTGGGGGTTTTTTGATATCCATTTTCTTCGAATTCATATACAGCTGCTTTTTTTATCTTTCAGAAAAATTTTCTTTTCCGAGTCTCCTTTATAATGACTCCTTCCCGGTCATTTGATTCACTTTTACTTTAATAATGATTATTTTTTCCAGAGCATCCTCAGGATAATGAAATGTAGCTAAAGAATGACGATAATAATGGTGCATAATAATATCCAGAGCTCTTTTCTTTTCTGCAATATTTTTTAAAATAATTGCTGTTCCAAAAAACAAGATACTCTTATATTTCATACTGGTCTTGCATGCCTCTTGAGATTGTACCAGTTCTACATCAGCATCAAATTCCACACAAACCTTATCATTATTTCGAAGGATATCCAACTTCCGCCCTTCCCCGGCTGAATGCAGGTAAATATAATTATTCCGATAACCAAAATTCATGGGTATCACATAAGGTTCGTCTTGCCAGCACATTCCGACCCGGCAAAT
>DASRME010000246.1:0-4328 GCA_035648095.1 Atribacterota bacterium
AGATAATCCTATCAGGGTAATTGTTCCACCGGGAGTAGTTCATGGTTATAAGAGTATCTCTAAAGAAACAGATGGAATGGTGTTAAATTATCCTGATAAACTGTATCGAGGTTGGGACAAGAAAGAAGAAGTAGATGAGATAAGACACGAAGATAAAGAAGATGAATTTTATTTAGATTTTATTAAAGAGGATAAATAATCTATGATCTGGCTTATTGGAAATAAAGGGATGCTGGGTAATGATGTAGAAAAATTATTGAAGGAGCGAGGGCTTACTTATTGGGCTAGTGATAAGGAAGTCGATATTAGTGATTATAAAGCGCTAGAAAAATTTGGAAAAGATAAGAAGATTAAATGGATAATCAATTGTTCAGGATATACTAAGGTAGATAAGGCAGAAGAAGAAATAGACGAGGCCTTAAGGATAAACAAAGATGGAGTGAGGAATATTGCTTTATTTTCAGCAAATAGACAGATTAGATTAATTCATATTTCTACTGACTATGTCTTTGATGGCAGGCAAGAGAGGGGCGCTGTTGCTTACAGCGAAGATGATAAAACTAATCCTATAAATATATATGGTAAGAGCAAATTAGCCGGGGAAGAAGAGATAAAAAAGATATTAGAGAAATATTTTATTATCCGTACTGCCTGGCTTTGTGGATTACAAGGAAACAATTTTATTTATACTATGTTAAGATTATTTAAAGAAAGAGATTTAGTAAAGGTAGTAGATGACCAGTGGGGTTCTCCTACCTATACGGTAGATTTAGCCGGGGCTATTTTAAAGATAGTAGAAGATGATTCACTTAGTTATGGGATATATCATTTTACCAATGAAGGTATGACCAGCTGGTATGAATTTGCTATGACCATTTATAAAAAAACCAAAAGATTAGGATTGATCGAGAGCAATAAAAAAGTAGAGATAAAACCTATTAAGGCTGAGGATTATCCTACAGCAGCCAGGAGGCCAAGATATTCAGTTTTATCTAAAGAGAAGATAAAGAAGGAATTTAATTTAAAGATTAGAAATTGGGATGAGGCATTGGAAGATTTTTTGGTATCTTTAAAGAGAGAAAGAGAAGGTTTAGAAAGTAGGGTGGAGAAATGAAAAGAAGATTAAAAAATATTTTAGTTACTGGCGGAGCAGGATTTATTGGTTCTAATTTTATTCATTATATTTTTAGGAAAACTAAATTTAGCGGGAAAATTATCAATGTAGATAAGCTGACCTATGCCGGTAATTTGGAGAATTTAGTAGAGATTGATAATAAATATGGTGGAGAGAGATATTTTTATGAGAAGGCAGATATTTGTGATTTTGATGAGATTAAAAAGATATTTGAGAAATATGATATTGATACAATAGTTAATTTTGCTGCTGAGTCCCATGTAGATAGATCTATCTACGGACCTAAGGATTTTGTGCTAAGCAATATAATGGGAACATTTACTCTCTTAGAGGTGGTTAGAGAAAATTGGAAAGGCAGAGAAGATGTACTTTTTCATCATATTAGTACTGATGAAGTCTATGGTTCTATTGAAGAAGGCGGCTATTTTTATGAGGATACCGCCTATAAACCTAATAGCCCTTATTCTGCCTCCAAGGCTTCCTCAGACCATTTAGTAAGAGCATATCATAAAACTTATGGATTGTCTGTCACTGTTTCTAATTGCTCAAATAATTATGGTCCTTATCAGTTTCCTGAAAAGCTAATTCCCCTGATGATATTAAATATTTTGGAAGAGAAGAATCTGCCGGTATATGGAGACGGAAAGAATATAAGAGATTGGCTATATGTTGAAGACCATTGTCGGGCAATTTGGGAGATATTGAATAAAGGAATGGTTGGCGAGACCTATAATATAGGTGGAGAGAATGAATGGGAAAATATAAAGTTGGTTAATTTTCTCTGTGAGAAGATAGCTAAGATAAAGGTAAAAGATAAAGATTATTATAAAAAACTGATTACCTTTGTCAAAGATAGACCAGGACACGACAGAAGATATGCTATAAATTGTGATAAAATAAGGCAGGAGCTCGGCTGGTGTAGACAATATAACTTTGAAGAAGGATTAGATGCTACTATCAAGTGGTATTTGGATCATCAGGATTGGGTAGATAGAGTAAGAAGCGGGGAATACAAAAAGTGGATAGAAAAGAATTATAGGGTAAGATAAGATGAGTTAGAATTATTATGAAAATTAAAACTAAAAAATCAAATAAATTGAAAAATAAGAAGCCAAAAGAATGCCCCCAAAGTAGCTATAATTATTTTTAATTGGAATGGCTGGAAAGATACAATAGAGTGTTTGGAAAGTGTATTTAATGAGATTATGAATTGATATGAAAACTGAATATATTAATATTAATCGAAATCATTTAAAAAGAATAGAACCAGGTAGAGCGAATAATTTAATAAACAAAATTATCTAGCCCATATTATAACTATTCTGATTAAATAATCAATCCAGGATACCTATAAACTTATGCAGAATGGATCATTAATGTTACAACGAAGGACTTGTTATGCATAAGATTCAAATAGTCAATTAAGCAACAAAATCGAGTCTTCTAAGTATCTATTTTAACAGGGGCAGCTCAGAGATATGCCTAGTGGGAGAGAGTAAATATTTGTATTCAAATACGGTAACGAATAAAAAAATTTCATCAGATACAGTTAAGTTTTTTTTCATCAAAATTTTATTCTTTTTAATACTTTTTGCACCAACGGTTTTACAAGAGATTAAAGCTATAATACTTATTATAATTACAGGAATAGTTGTACTTGAGACTATTACTAGAATGAAAATTAGTATTCATCCCAAGATTCTTGTTTGGGTATTGATTTTTTTTGCAACAAACTTTATTTTCTTGTTGCGTGGCACATATGGAAGAGGAGATATCTTTTTCATGCTAGCTCCATCGTACATAATATGGCCTATTGTCTATGCAATAACATTAATAGTTTCTAGCAGTAGATTTAAAGCATTTGATATGACAAAGCTATTCATTATATCAACAATAGTTATTTCTTGTTACATATTATATATTAACTTAAATTTTATGGGGTATGTCCCAGACTCTTTCATATTATTATTGCCATTAAATTATCGTATTAATTACAATTTTGGATATATTAATTTCTTTACTCCTAGTATTACATCATTATTTTTTTTAATACCATATATAATTGCAATGTTAGTTAACTATAAGCATGGTATGACGGTGAAAAAGAAGCATTTGTGGATTGCACTATTTCTAGGGATTGCTGTAAGCGTATTGATAGGCAGAAGAGCATTAATTGGGATTGTTTGCATGTCGCCTTTTATAGCATTATTCTGGAGTAAACACAAGTTATTTATCTCTAAATCAACAACAAAAAAAATATTCACAGGTATTGTTGTAGTATTTTTAATTATTATAGCCTATTTTTCAATTGGTAACTTAATGAATGTGGGACTGCGGATTGATAACACCGACACAGAGTTGATTAAATCAGGAACTCAAGCGAGGTATTCTCAGTTTGATGCATTGATCCAAGGTTGGAAAGAAAAGCCTCTGTTTGGGTCTGGTTTTGGTGTTAATGCAAAAGGCTCAATAAGGTCTACTAGTGTTCCGGGAGCGTATGAATTATCATACGCTGCTATGTTATTTCAAACAGGTATTATCGGTATGGCGGTTTACTTTCTATTAATAGTTTGGCTATTTAGTATGTGTGTGAAAATATTAAAATCAGACAAAGAGAGTATAACTTATATAATCCCTACACTAACAGGAGTCATAGGTATGCTAATTGCAAACGCAACAAATCCATATATTCAATCATTTGATGGGTTGTGGATATTCTTTTATCCGTTAGCATTAATTAATAGATATCTATTGACTAAAGTTAAGAATGTAGGAGGGCAGTAGGAGCATGAAGAGTAAAATAAAAGATGAAATAATTGATAAAAATGAAATTAATATTCTTATGGCAACTTATAATGGCGAAAAATACGTTTCTGAACAGATTGAGAGTATAATCAATCAATCCTTTACCAATTGGATCTTGTTGATTAGAGATGATGAGTCAACGGATAATACTATGAAAATTTTAGATAAGTACGAAAAACAAGAAAGCAGAATAGCGGTCATTAGAGATGATCTTGGAAATTTAGGACAATGCCTAAATTTCAATGAAATAATGAAAAATGTAAAGACAGATTCATATGTAATGTTCTCAGACCAGGATGATGTATGGTTGCCTACTAAAATTGAAGAGAGCGTCAAAGAAATTAAGAGACTTGAAAATATACGTGGTACAGAGACTCCTATTTTAGTT
>DASRME010000247.1:0-4648 GCA_035648095.1 Atribacterota bacterium
ATGAGAGGAGCATTAGGATCTTTTCCAATATTATTAATATTTACAGCGGTCATAACATCATCTACAGAAGAAAATCCTACTTTTTTTGAAATTGACGACGAAGTTGTATTTATGTCCCCAATAATGCTTCCCTGTCCATCTGTTATTTTAAAAATTGCATCGATTAAATACTCACCGATATCTAATATATCATCGTTTTCATTTTCCAAACTTACTTTTAAATTACCATATCGATTATCCCAAGACTGCACTTTCCAATCGTCATCAAAACAAATAGTAGCGTTTCGATATTTAAAAGATTTAAAAGATATTTGAATAGATTCAGGGGTCCCCATAGCTCCAATAACATCTTCTACAGAAGAGCCAATGGTAATGAGAGGAGCATTAGGATCTTTTCCAATATTATTAATATTTACAGCGGTCATAACATCATCTACAGAAGAAAATCCTACTTTTTTTGAAATTGACGACGAAGTTGTATTTATGTCCCCAATAATGTTTCCCTGTCCATCTGTTATTTTAAATATTGCCGCTGATTTACTCATATTGTTATCATCATATTTTGGTGTAGGGATTATGTCATTAGAATAATTATCTTTTAAGTATGTGTCTCGAATCTTTGACGAAACTTTGCTAGCAATTGGAGTAACATCACCAGAAAATTCGATATCCCAAACCTGAGTATAAGCAAATGATAAAAATAATGAGAGGATAGTTAAAACAAGTGTTGTTAAAAAAATAATTCGTTTACATTTCATAATATTCCTCCTTGTAAAATGTTTTTTTATTTTTATAGAGAAATAAAAAAATTATATTTTTTTTAAAACTATATACCTTTACTGGATTCTCACGAAATTAATTTTTTAAAATAACTGCGTCAATAATACTATAATACTACAAAATTTTATAAAATCCTTCTTTTCCTGTAAAAAATAATCAGCCCTTCAACAAAATACTGAAGGGCTGATTATTTTTTAAATCCCCAGACAGGACAATTTTCACAACTTTTGCATGAATAATGAAATTGAAAAGGTATATCAAAGATTAGAAAATGTAATTAATATCTGTTAAGAATAAATATACAGAATTATTCTTTACTATACCTTCTTAATTATTTTACATTATAATCCTTAAGAGATAAGGCATAAGCTAAATTGACTGCTGTTGTAGCTTCCTCGGTTCTACCTTTAAAATTTAATATTGATATTTCCATCATAGATTTCCCTTAATCATTAGAACTTCATGCTTTAAATTGATTTCTTTAGCCTGCTCCTTATGTTTTTTTGACCTCAGAATCTATTTAATCCTTTAAAAAACGTTTTTATTAATTCTTGATAATTTATTTTCTCGATGGGTTGTTGTGTATATTTGGTTGATAATTAAAAAGTCAATACTTTGTCTGCCCATTCAACCATTTTTAGACAATCAGCCATAGTTGCTAATGGACAAGCTTCTGTCGCATTTTTTTGCCTTGTTTCTAAACATGTCCCACATGCTAATACTTCCCCCCCAAAAGAAATAAATGCTTTTAAGTGTTCATTAATATTAAATTTTTCATGGGTTAAGCCTTCGCATTCTACTGCATCGCCCAGTAAAAATACTTTAACTTCATTATTTTGAGTTTTTGCGGCTACTGCGAATCTAAAAGCATTCCAGGCTTTTTCATACTCTTTTGTTTCGATAATGATTCCGATCTTCATTTTTTTATTCTCCTGTCTTTTGGTTTTTTATTTTATGATTTTTATTTTAACTCATGAATATCTTAATTACTTCTGTATTTTTTACGGCCAAAAGAGAAAGACGGTAAAGATGTTATATGTTATTAATCTCGCCTTCTCAATTGAATTAGTTTAGAATTTTTTATGAGTGTAGAAATTCAATAGAAATGCTGTTATGCTTTTATTTTCTTTAGTCATTAACCGCAATCATTACATTGCTTGCCTTAATAACCGCATAGACCTCTTTTCCTTCTTTTACTTCTAGGTTTTTTACAGAAGATTTAGTAATAACAGAAGTAATTTCCAAACCGCTCGGCAATGTCAAAATGACTTCACTATTTAAGCACCCTTTATAATTTGCTTTACTGTACCTTTTAAAACATTTCTGGCACTTATTTTCATTATATTTATCTACCTTTTTTATTGAAGCATCTACTTGAATTGGGTTTTAAAAATCATGAAAAAGGCAGAACTATTTAATAAGAAGTTCTGCCTACTGACTTCTATGGGCTCTTGGAAAGGCTAACAACTAGAACTTCTCGGATTGTTTTTGAATTTCTATTTTTATCTTTAGCAAACCGCTATTATTCTATTATAATTATAATTGAAAGAATACTTAAATCAACTACAGATGTTACGACCACCCTTTCCTGCATTTGTGCCATTATTATTATTTACGTCTAAGGTTTCAAAGTCAATCCATAAAGTATGCCAAGTATAAGCATCTCACCTAATCCAGTGATGAGTGTATAAAGCAATGCTCCAATAGGAACATTGAACATCATCCATCCTGAGATTACAGACATTACAACACGAAAGAACCATATTAAAAAAGCAAAGCATATTCCTTTTAATAGACCCGTTTCGCCAATTAAACTTCTATAAAGAAGTAGAAACACTCCCGCCATAACAAATCCATATACAAGATCAATCACAATTCTAGCTGGAACATTTATGGCTGTTTTTGCAATTGGCTTGTAGACTTCGTATAGTCTTTAAGCAAGAGGATTAACGTTAATCAAGCCATCTATTATACCGAAAAGGATCCCACTGACAATGCTTATGATAATATACATAATTATTTCCATCTCCTTTATTGTATCACCCTTCTGAATAAGGGCGGAATTTTATTCAAATGCTAAGCGACCCGTTACTGCTTTTATTCTTCCAAAAAGGCAGAATATTCACATCAGTACGGATATTTCTTAATATTGTTTAGCATTTTAAGATTAAATGTCCAAATGCTTCGACTATCCTTGAATGTTTTTATATTCGACATAAGTTTTTTAAAATCCTTCTTTTTCTGAAAAAGAATTCATAATTAATTAAAAAGCCCTTCAGCAAAATACCAAAAGGCTGAATGTCTTGGCTCTCTCTAGTGGATAGGATTAGAACTATTAATACAAATGATAAAAAATGGTTTTATCCTTTATATTAATTTTTTATGTTAGAATAGATAATTAGTTTTACCTTCATTATTTATCACAACAGGATACCCAAATATTTTGAAAAATCCAAGAAAATGTTACCATCGAAAAATAGTATTTTTAAAATAATTGCAAGCATATTTAACCTGTACTTATATTAGAACAAATTTATGACAAAGATTAGCAATGGTAAAATAAATAAGACCGCAAATGTAGTAAAAATCCAGCAGGAATTGACCAAGTCAACATTTAAGTTATAAATATTAGCAGCAATAACAGAATTAAAGGCAACCGGCATGGCAGACATTATTAAAGAAACCTTTAACGGTAAACCTTGACTGATGGATTGATAATCAAGTAATAGTGCAATCACTAATATGGTTGCGGGCACTACTATAAACTTTACAAGAGATATAAGAAAACATTCTTTGAGATATTGGGAAACACGACTAAATTTAAAAGTAAGACCAATTGAAAAAAGCAAAATAAAAGTCGTTAGCGGAATGAGAATTTTGTTAATTGTTGTATAAATTTCTGGACGCTCTAAGGAACTTAGATTCAGGGAAATACCAACCAGAATAGAACCTACTCCTACATAAAAAAAGGGATCCTTAATCACTTCTATTATTTTTTTTATGGTTTCTTTTTGTTCAACAAAATCCTCAGCATACATATGGGCTATAGGATATCCCAAGCCATAGTATAACAAACGGATAAGAAAAGTAAAAATGGGCACTAAAGCATATCCTTCTTCACCTAAATAAAAAAAACAAACCATTCCACCTAGAGTTACGTTATTGGCAAAGTATCCACAAGTGAACATTGAGCCAATGTCTATACGGTTATAATGATAATATTTTGCAATTATAACAGCAAAAAAGCCACCTGTGATGGTAGAAATTGCTCCTACAAAAGGCATACTAATGATTTCTATAATACTTTCTATCTTAAAAATCCATAAGCTCCCGATATAAGTAACGGAAACAAACCAAAGCATTCCCAATTTTTGTAGAAAAATACTTATTTCTTTTTTTGATTTAGGGGTAATCCAATGATTTTTGTCAATTAATTTCTGAAAGAGATACCCACTGAATATACCAACAACTAATACTAAAAAGGTTTTTAATAATGCAAAGGCCATGATAAAAAGTCTTCCTCCTAAAGCTTAAATCAATAATGACAATAATTTAACACCAAACAAAGATAGAAATCAAATAAAATATTTTTCGCAATCAGATTTTGCACATAGTTTTGTAATTGTTATCTATACTAATTTTGAGTAGCTTTTATAATTTAGCTTAAAAAATTGGTTATACATGTGGTCTTTCCTATAGAATGACGATAAATAGGCTTAAAGTTTAAAGAACAGTATTCTTTATTATACAATATGTACCGGTTAAGAAAAATTTCAGCTCAGTATTTTTACTATTTTAAAATATACTTGTCTTCTCTAACATAAAATTATTCTTTTAAAATTAGAAAAACATATATACTATTTTAATA
>DASRME010000248.1:0-2897 GCA_035648095.1 Atribacterota bacterium
AAACTAAGAAACAAGGGGAGCCCCAGTATAAAAAGATTTAATATTTCTTCTTTTGTTTTTTTTAGTTCTCCCATATTTTTTGTTTTTATGTCAGTGGGAACTTCTATGTTGATTGTGCGAGAAAGATGATATACCGAAAAACTTACCCCAGCAAAAAACAAAATAGCAGGCAATGCTGCTATTGCACATATTTTTATATATGGAACCCCCAAATATTCAGCCATCAAAAAAGCTGCAGCTCCCATTACTGGTGGCATAATTTGTCCACCAGCAGAAGCAACCGCTTCAATAGCCCCTGCAAAATATGGAGGAACTTTATATTTCTTCATTAAAGGGATTGTGAAGCTTCCTGTTCCTGCTACATTAGCTACTCCACTACCGCAAAACATACCCATTACTGCGCTAGCAAGTACGGCTGATTGAGTTACTAAATACTTTGAGAATTTAGCAATCAGCAATGAAATTCTTATAATAACATCGAATCCTCCTAAACTACTCACAAATCCAGCAAATATAACAAATATGGCAACCAAGCTTCCAGATAGTTGTAATAACTCCCCAAAAATACCTCTTTCTATTTGAACGGCGGTAATATCAACTAATCGTGCTATAGTAAATCCACTAAATCTAAAAAAGCCAGGAAAATAATTTCCAAAAAGAGAATAAAAGAAAAAAAATAAACTCACAAGTACAATAGGTAGACCTGAAAATGAATAAACAGATATGATAACCATCACTAAAGCTATACCGCCTAAAATTTTATCCAATAAAATTGAAGAGCCAGCACGTTCGTAAATTAACAGATAAAAATCTTTCCAATAATAATAAGTTATAAAAATCACAATAAAGATCAAAGTAATCGCAATTAATTTACCCATAAATGAATCAGCTGCTTTTTTGTAAATTTTAAAATCTTTTCTTAAGGCTCGTAAAATAAATATTATCATTGATCCACCAAAGAATAGAATTCCAAATCGGGGCCGATCAGTAAAAAATGTACCTACGTAAAAAATAATCATACCAATATAAATAATTGATGCTATGGTGTAAATATTTTCTAAATTTAAAAAACTCTTTTTAATTTTAACATCATTGCTAGTCATTGGTTTTCCTTCCTTACTTAAAAAAGATTTATTAAGGTTGATTAAATATAATTTAATAATATTTAATCAACCTTAATTTTTTATTTAGGTATATACCATGCCTGTGGGTATTCTCACTATGGGCTAATAATATATTTCTATATTATTTATTCCAACCCCAACAGCTTAGTATCATGTCCTAGTTCCCTAAAATAACGTAGAGCTCCAGGGTGTATTGGTACTCCCATTTTCTTATATTTTAATAAAAATGGAAGATTGTACTCCCAAGGATCTTCGGCAAATTTTCCCCACACTGCTGCTGACTTAGCCATTTCCGTTGCATGTTCAAAAGCTGTCTTTACTACTTGATACACGATTTCTTCTGGCACATCTGGGTCAACAATATAGATGTTGCTCCAAGCAGGAATTGTTATAGTTTTAGTAAGACCTATATCTTGCCCAAAATGTTCTTCTGCGTTTACTGTTGATGGGTAAAGAAATCCACAAACTTTGACTATCTTTTCCATTTCTTCAGGGGTTGGTGTCAATATTACCAAATCATTTCTGGCAAGTGCTTCTTGTGCATAGCCTACAATTTCTCCTCCGCCACTATAAGCAGCAATCACATCTACCTGCTTTAACTTTAAAGCATCTCCAGCATGTGCCGTTTCAAAAGTCTTTTCAACAATTTTATCCCAGATATTTAAGCCGCTTGGACCAAGCATTATTTGATAAAGTTCATAAGTACCGGTACCTCGCATTTGGGGAAACACTGACTTGTTGGCAAGATCACTATAGCTTTTAATTTTACCCGCATCTTCTCTTCTAATTAAAAAAAAGTGATCTTGATCATACGCCCACATCAATTGCATATACGGTGCGGACCATTTGTAGGTTTCAGGGCTAAAAGGACCCTCTTTATTGATTAGCTGCTCAAACTGTTGAGCAGAAGCATACATAGAAACAACTTCTTTTTGGTCAAATCCCTTTAATCCCACCAAAGATTTAGTATAAGCAATCGGAGTCATAAACATATCTTTGCCTGCATAGGTATTTATACATTCACTTAAAATACCACTGGCTACAAAAGCAGTACTTCCCTCTTGAGTAGTGCCCGCATTCCACATATATTTATCAGCGTTAGCTCCAATTGTTATTACAAAAAAAATAGTTAACAAAAAACAAATTAATAATAGTTTTTTCATTTGAACAATATCTCCTTTGTTTAGTTAATATTAATACTTGACTCTACCTGATTAATCGACTTATACTAACCACCTCCTTTAATATCTTAATTATTCGAACTCCCTTACAGCATTAACTGCTCCACCCATGGAACAATCCGTATCTTCTTCTACGATTATATCTACCACATAGGGACCGCCTGAGTCTACTGCCCTTTTAAATGCCACTTCTATATCCTCAGGATGGAATACTCTTTCTGCTTTACAGCCAAATCCTTCTGCAACTTTTACAAAGTCAACAAATGTACGATTGGCATCTACCTTTACCTGATATTCAAATCCGTAAGCATACTTTTGATTCTGTCTGATTAAGCTTAAGTAAGCATTATTTACTATAACAACGATGACAGGCACGTTATATTGGGCTGCCACAGCCAATTCTTCAACCATGAATGTAAATCCGAAATCCCCCATAACAGCCACAACTTTATTCTTTGGCTTTGCAACCCATGCCCCTATGGCAGCCGGAATGTCAAATCCTAATGTCCCTGCTCCACCTGAAGGCAGATATACTCTTGGCTTGTTTACCTCCTGGAACTGTCCTGACCATATCTGGTTTAATCCGCATCCG
>DASRME010000249.1:0-4083 GCA_035648095.1 Atribacterota bacterium
TTAGGAATAATAGTTCAATCACTTTCATTAAATATTATCCAAAATAGCACCAGGTGTACCCATTGTGGCGTTTGTATAACCGTTTGTCCGACTCAAGCGCTTGTTCTTGACTCTCATACCCGAAAAGTTCATTTTTACGACAATAAATGTATTGCATGTGAATTATGTCTACCTGCCTGTCCGTTAAGGGCCATGGAGGTTCATTATTAATGTTCAAAACTTTAAAAGAAGATATTCAAAATATATTTGCAAAAGATCCTGCAGCGAAGAACACATTATATGGCTTCATCGAATTGCCCATTGGTTTTACAGAAAGAAAATGGTTACCATTTTAGATTATTTGATTTCTTTAAGTGGTTTCATTCATGAGTTTATTCCTGCTCAGTTAGTAGAAAAACACCTTTAGGCGTTAAAGGCATAAACCCTATTCTTTGTTCTACCCTTACTGGTACAGTTTTAATATTTTTTATTGAATTAATTAGTGCAAATTATTTTATCTCATAAAAAGACCACCATTTACATCGATAGTTTCCCCCGTAATAAAGTCATTATTAATTAAAAATTCTATAGTCCTGGCAATATGAATCGGTTCTCCGATTTGTTTAAGAGGAGTTGATTCTTTGAATTTTTTCATTTTTTCAGGTGTGGATACTTTTTTATGAAAAGGTGTATTTATTACTCCCGGTGCTACTGCGTTAACACGGATAGTAGGAGCTAATTCATGGGCTAAACCTCGGGTAAAAGAATCAATAGCACCTTTACAAGCACCATAAATGGTGGCTCCTGGACTTCCATGACGCATAGCAATAGAACTAATATTGATAATACAGGGATTATTCCCTTTTTCTAACCAGGGAATAAAGAGAGAGGAAAGCAACATAGTGGAAAAAGTATTTAAAGAGAATGTTTCCACTATTAGCTTCCATTCTAATTCTTTAGCTGCTTCTCGACGGATCAGTCCTCCCGCATTATTTATTAAAACATTAAGCTTGGGAAACTTTTCCGTAACAGTATTAAATAATTTTAGGCACCCTTCTTCTTGAGATAAATCTGCTTGTATTAAAAATGATTTACCTCCTTTTATTTCTACGTCGGCTGCTACTTTTTCAGCTTCTTTTTGTGAACTATAATAATGAACGATAATTTCATTTTCAAAAGCTAAAAACCTGGCAGTTTCTGCACCTAAACCTGTGCTTGCACCGGTAATAAGTATTATTTTAGACATTTTTGCCTCCTTTTCCATATAAATATAAATCAATATTATATTTAAAACTATATATTATAATAATGACCGATGTCAATTTAAAGATTTGGAAAAATATAATTTTTAAGTTATTATATATTTATGTTTATTAGATAAAATATAAAATAATATATGGTGGGCTGTGAATGATGGTAACATTTGAAGATTTTTATAAAATTGATATCCGCGTAGGCAGAATAATTGAAGTTTTGGATTTTAAAGAAGCCAGGAATCCCTCCTATAAAATAAAGATTGATTTTGGAGAGTTAGGTGTAAAGGTATCTTCTGCCCAGATTACTAAATTATATTCTAAAGAAAATTTGTTTAATCGACAGATTGTGGCGGTAGTTAATTTTCCTCCCAAAAGGATAGCCGGGTTTAAATCGGAAGTCTTAATTTTAGGAGTCATGAAGGAAGATGGGGAGGTTATTTTGCTTCAACCAGAGCAGGAAGCTCCTTTAGGTTATAAAATAGGATAGAATGAGTTAAAAAACTTCAAAATTAATAGAGTCATTGGAAGAGTATCAATGAATGATATTAAAAATGATTAAAATCAAAGAGATAACTTGTAAAAGTATATTGAGTACTTCTGGAATTCCAGGGATTGACTATGCTTTAAACCCTTATGTTGGTTGCGAACATGGCTGTGTATATTGTTATGCAATATTTATGAAAAGATTCACCGGACACAATGAACCCTGGGGAGATTTTGTGGATGTAAAAGTAAATGCTCCAGAAATATTAAGAAAACAGCTTACAAAAATAAAACCGGGTAAAATTTCTATCAGCACAGTAACTGATGGATACCAACCTTTAGAAGAAAAATATAAAATTACCCGCTCTTGTCTTAAAGAATTAATGGCATATCAATATCCCGTCTCTATCCTTACAAAATCCTCATTAATTTTAAGAGATTTAGAGCTTTTAAAAAAAATAAAGATTTTAGATGTAGGAATCACTATCACTACCTTGGATGAAGAGGTGAGAAAAGTTTTAGAACCTAAAAGCAGTTCATCGATTGAAAGATTAGATACATTGAAAAAATTAGCCAAAGAAGGTATTGATACCTGGGCTTTTTTTGCTCCGGTACTTCCCTATTTCTCTGATAGTGTAGATAAGATTGAAGAGTTGTGGATTGCTTTTTCTAAGGCAGAAGTAAGGCAAGTATTGGTAGATACTACCAATCTTTATCCCAAAGTTTATAGTAATATAAAAAGGGTTCTTAGAAGTTTACACCCAGAGTTGATAGGCAGATATGAAAATATTTATAGAAATAGATTTAAATATCAAGAAGAGTTAAGATGGCGAGTGGAGATTGTAGCGAGAAAATATAATATTCCTTACGAAATATGTTTTTGAAAGATATTTACAAATATATAAATAGTTGAAGTAATAATAAAACATCAAGGTGAGAGGTATTTTAATGGAGAAGATAATTGATGAAGAAAAAGTCCATCAGGTAGCAGAATTGATAAAAAAATCTAAATATACAGTTGTTTTAACCGGAGCGGGGGTAAGCACCGGGTCAGGAATTCCTGATTTTAGAACGCCAGGCAAAGGTATCTGGGAGAAGGTAGATCCTTTTAAAGTTACTTCTATGACAGCATTTAATGAAAATCCTCAGCGGTTTTATTATTTTTATCGACCTCGTATTGAAATGTTATCTCACGTTTCTCCAAATCCTGCACATAAGGCCATCGCCCAGTTAGAAGAGATGGGTTATGTGAAATGCCTTATTACTCAAAATATCGATAATCTCCATCAGAGGGCAGGTTCAAAGAAGGTTATTGAAGTGCATGGGACTTTAAGGGAAGCTATTTGCCAGAGATGTAGAAAGATAATATCTTCAGAAATATTGTTAAAGAAGATTGATGAAAGTGAAGAAAAAGTCCCTTATTGTGAATGTGGAGGAGTATTAAAACCAAATGTAGTATTATTTGGAGAAATGCTTCCTAACCTGGACAATGCTGTTAATGAGTCTATGCGGGCAGATTTAATGATGACTGTTGGTTCATCGCTTCAGGTTAGTCCGGTGAATATGTTACCTCAGTATTGTTTGGATAGAGGGGGTAAATTGATTATTATTAACTTTATGTCTACCCATTTAGACTATTCTGCGGAGGTGGCAGCCAAAGAAGATGTTTGTATCTTTTTACCGGCAGTGGTAAAGGTTTTGAGTAGAAAGTAGAAAGTAGTTAAAAAAGATAGAGCGGCTCCTTTTTATATACCTTTTTGCAAAAAGTTGACAAAATTGTTGAAAGAGGTAAAATATAATAGGAAAGTTAATATAAATGGCTGGTCCTTCTTACTAAAAAGAGATGCTAAAAACAATCCATTAGTCCTCTGAAAACAGAGATTGTTTATGAGGGATCTCTTGCGTTTTAATAATGTTATCGTTAAAGAGGTTAGAATGACTGTTTTTGTTTCTACCTCCTATAGGAAACGTTATTGGACTAAAGAGAAATAATAATAACGAAAAGGAGGTAGGAAATATGGAAGGTAGTAAATTATATGTAGGGAATCTTAAGTACTCTGTAACTAATGATCAACTAAAGGAAGTATTCTCAGCTTATGGTGAAGTTAAGAGTGTCAACGTCATCGAAGGAAAAGGCTTTGGATTTGTAGAAATGTCTTCTCCGGAAGAAGCTGGAAAAGCTAAAGATGCTTTAAACAATAGCGATTTCGATGGTCGTCCTTTAAAAATTGATGAAGCCCGTCCGCCAAGACCAAAAAGCGAATATCGTAGATACTAATTTAATATTTTGTAATTAATATATGTAAAAAAAATGGGCCAGCCATTTTTTTAGGTTAAAAAATAGAATAATACAATAGGGGAGCTT
>DASRME010000250.1:0-2842 GCA_035648095.1 Atribacterota bacterium
AGATGAGCTTTTAAAGCGTTTTCATCTACTTCTTCGCCACCTTCTTTAAATGGAGTGCAAGATGCCGCACAAATACCTTTTAGTTCTTTCATATTCCATTTCTCCTTTTTATCTTATTTTCTACTATTTCTTACCATGAAACCGTTATAGTAACTTTCATTCCAATTCAATATGAAAAATAGATCTTTTTGTATTCATATATCGTTGCTCATCCATTAAACAAATTGCATTTACCTATTCTACTTAGTTTTAGTTTATAGTTAGAGTATTTGGAAACCTTCCTGGAAGGGATCTTCCGGATCTAAAACGAAGGTGTGAAAGCCGGTAACATATGCCTTACCAGTAACCTGAGGAATAATTGCCTTAAAGTCACCTACTTTTGTTTCAGCAAGTACTTTACACTTAAACAAGGAACCAATGATGCTTTCATGTACAAATGTATCCCCGACTTTTAATTGTCCTTTCGCAAAGAGACTTGCTGCCTTAGCACTTGTTCCCGTTCCACAGGGAGACCGATCAATGGCTCCTGGAGGAAAAACAACCGCATTTTTTAAATCTGCCTCGGGATTGGTAGGTTCTGTGGAAAATTCTACGTGAGTAACCTCGTTCAAGTAAGGCTTTTCCGGATGATTTATACTTACTTGAGAATTGATTGCATTTTTACATAAATGACCAACACGAATTATTTCTGTTGAATTCTTTGGAGAAATATCTAAACCGACATCATTTGCTTTGATAATAGCGTAAAATAGTCCGCCATAGGAAATATCTACTGAAATTTTACCAAAGCCTGGAACATCTACCTCTATTTCATTTGCGAATACAAAAGATGGAACGTTAGTAAAAGAAACCTCTTTAGCCGTATAGTTTTCCACTTTTACATCTGCTACAACTAATCCTGCAGGTGTATCAAGCTTGATCTGTGTCATCGGTTCTTTAGGTTCTATCATGCCTGATTCAATAAGTGCAGTACAAACACCAATAGTATCATGCCCACACATGTTCAAAAAGCCGCCCACTTCCATATAGATAATACCAAAATCAGCTTCGGGCAGACATGGGTCTATTATAAAAGTACCGGACATTACTTGACTTCCCCTGGGCTCAAACATGAGAAGTTTTCTTATCCAATCCATATTATCTTGCATATAAAGCATTTTTTCGCTCATGGTTTTTCCAGGGATAGGAGGAATACCACCGATAACACTACGAGTTGGTTCGCCTACCGTATGTGTATCAATAGTGCTAAAGCTTCTTCTTATAATCATTTTCTTATTACTCCTTTTATTTTATTTACTATTTTAAATTTTTTATAAAATTTAAATACTTAAAAATATCCTCTGGATCGTATCTTTTTTAAATAATAAGTGACCTTCCTACTCTCTCTGGTAATCACACCAGTTTCAAGCATGCAAGCATAACCCCAAGGTCAGCCCAGGAAACATTTGGTAGTACATATTTTAAAGAATCACTTACAATATACCTGTAAGCTTTACGGGTATTAGATGATCTAAAAGCCGCCCATTCTGGAAGCCCGAGCTTTTTATTAGGTTATGGTATCTTGTACAAATTTCTTTCATTGTTTCCATAGACACATATACAATCTTCTTTTGATGCAACCCTCAAACATATTTATAGGATATTAAGCAATATCAGATAGAGAAAAATATTTTCTCTACTCTATTAAAAAAAGATTTAGTCTTAAGATTCATCTTATTAAAGATGCTTCAACGTCCTTAATATGTTTAACCATCAACTCTTTTGCTTTGTTGGTATTTCGTTGTTTAATCGCCTGGACTAAACCCTTGATTGTTTCAATGTTATTTTCCCTAATATTTTTGGATCCTTCAATAATTTTCCGAGTTTCTTTATATAACATCTCTCCTATAATCTTCATTAATCCATTCATGAAGGGATTATGGGTAGCTTTAGCTATAACTAAATGAAGTTCCAAATCTTTGACGAAAAAGGTATTTACATCCTTAGAATTACAAATTTCACTAAAAATCTTTTCAATTACATCGATTTCTTCCTGTTTTGCATTTAAAGCTGCCAGTCGTGCAAACTCACCTTCTAGCATAATTCTTGCTTCCATGAGATAGTCTATAGAATAATTAGAGAATTCTGAAAAAAAATTAACGATTTCATCATACTTGGTAGCTATCTCTAAAATGTAGGTTCCTTTCCCTTGGATTACTTCAAGATAACCTGAAAATGCAAGGGCTTGAATAGCTTCTCTAATGGATGCTCTGCTCACTCCTAATAGATCAACTAGTTTTCTTTCGGAAGGCAGTTTTTCTCCTGGTTTTAAGATACCTTCTTTTATTTGGTTTTTTATCTGTTGGACAATTATTTCTAAAGTAGATTCCTTTTTTATTATTTTAAAACTCATTTTAATTTCGCCTTTAGAATATTAATTATTATCATGCGGTATGATATGTGGTGGTATGACCTCCTACTATAACTAGAACTTTATCATATTATTTTTAATTTGTCAAGACAATGTTTGAGTCCAATACATTTGCACCATTTCCGCATCTCTATTATTTAACTTACTACAATATTCAATCGGAGTCAAAAGATTTAAACTCCTATGAGGTCGATAGAAGTTATACTCGATTAGACAGTCATATAGTATTTCATTAATTTTACCTATACTGGTCTCTTCGTAAAATCTATCTAGATATTCGGTCTGGACCGTGCCATTTACTCTTTCCACAAAGGCATTCATCTTGGGAGACTTGGGATAATTGTAAACTAAAGTAATCTTCCTTTTCTCCACCTCTTTGACAAAATACTTTTCCCACTCTGAACCATTATCTATCTGTAGATATTTAATTCT
>DASRME010000251.1:0-12470 GCA_035648095.1 Atribacterota bacterium
ACTATCAGAAGGAGATAGTGCAAGTAATATTTCAGGTACGCCCCCCACAGAAACACCCAAACAAGAGAGGATTGCGCCACCAGAAAAGATGTTCTCCAAGAATAAGGGGTCCAAGACATCAAATCCCAACTCTTCTTTTATCTCTTCCCTGGTCATTTTATAATCTTGTATTTCGCTCTCCTCTTTCGCTTTAGGTGAAAAACCTGCTAAATCTAATTCAGACAGGCTTTTTATTAATTCTGCATCTTTTAACTCTAAAACCCCAATAATATTTTCTGGAATTACCTCTAATAAAGGGTTTCCATAGACAAAATTAAATAGAAAAGTAAACAATAAAAATACAGTTGCAATCATACCAATAACTTTAAATTTATTACTCATAATCATTTCTCCTTTTTGATTTTTTTTATTATATTATTATACTATACGAATGTAATTATATTAAATTATTTAACTAACTGCATCTTAAATAGAACAAAACCGTTTTAAAAATACATTTATAACTATTATTCTACAAAATTTTTAAAAATCCTTTTTTTTACTAAATATTTTTTATTATTTTTTTACCTCTTATCTTCTCTCTATTTTTCTGGCAGTCAAGAAAACAAAAGATTGTTTTGCCATAATAACGTAAAGAAAATTGAGTATTGTTTACCCAGGTGGTATAACAGAATGGATTTCTGCTTCCTGCTTTCAAAAGAATATAAGAGAAAAATCCTTGACAAAAATGTAAATTTATTTAAAATATACAGTTAGAGACGTTTTAGAAGGGGAATCGAATTATGCCAACATATGAATATAAATGTAAAAAATGTGGAAATATTTTTGAAAAATTTCAGTCTATCACAGAAGATCCAATTAAAAAATGCAAAAGTTGTGATGGAGAAGTCTATAGACTAATAAGTAAAAATGCTAATTTTATATTAAAAGGCAAAGGATATTATAGTACAGATAATCGGAATAATAGCTATAAGCCAGAAAATAAAAAATCAACCGCTTCCAAAAAAGAAGAACCATCTCTAAATTCCAAATCAGAAATTAAAGAAAAAAAGAAGAAAGAAGATTTAGTAAAATAGTTTCCTCCACCATTTAGGTTGTATCCTCTTTAGTTTTTGTTTTAATTCTGAAATGGCATCTTGAGCGGCTATCTCTCCTTCTCGGATACATTGTTCATGCTTGGAAAAATCAGACCAATGAAACCGCCCTACTTTAGGAGTAATTAACACATCTGCAAAAGATAATTGTAATTTTCTTAATTCGGCAGAAGTAATCGAATCAGATCGGAAAATAATTTCTACGGCATTATTAAATTCTGCCCTCTTTTTAATGCTTTGACTCACATTAACTGCAATAACAAAATTTGTTCCTAACGACTGAAGCGCTTCTATTGGTACTACATCGACTATCCCTCCATCAACTAATATTTTTTTATCTAATATCACCGGAGGAAACATTCCAGGAATAGAAGAACTCGCCAAAAGAGCATCGAATAATTTTCCTTGATTTAAAACTACTTTTTCTCCCTTTACTAAATCTGCAGCCACTGTAGCAAAGGGGATTTTGGTATCCGAAAAAGCTTTATCATTTACTAACTCTTTGATAATTTTCTTTATACCTTCTCCGTCATTAATATATTTTCTTCTAAGCTCAAGATTAAGAATATAACCTTTTTTTAGAAAATCAGACATTTTTTTTAAGAAAAATGGTTTATCTTTTTCCCCTTTTTCATTAAAAGAAAAGTCAATATTAAACTCGCTAATTTTGGAATATTTCTCTGCAATTTTTTCTATAGCAGAAATATCTTGTTTTAAGGCATATACTCCTCCGATAATAGCCCCCATTGAAGTGCCGGCAATTAAGTCAATGGGGATATTTTCTCTTTCTAAAACTTTTAATACGCCTATATGTGCAAGACCCCGAGCCCCGCCTCCTCCTAAAGCTAATCCTACTTTCAATTTTTCTTTTGCCACTACTTTCAACTCCAATCCGTATCTATTAAGTCATTGGATTCCTACTATAATTTATTCTGTTAAACAAGTACCTACCAAGTATAGAAAACACCAGTAAAAGTAAGTGCAGAAATAATAAAAAAATTACTATTTAATTTCAAACCCCAAAATATCTTTCATTTGTTTTAAGGCAAAATCATGGGCTTCTTGACCAAAAGAAGCCACAGTATCTTTTAAAACTGTGACTTTATAGTTTAACATCCTGGCACTAACAGCAGTATACAAAACACAGATATTACTGCATACTCCATCAACTTTAATTCTATAATCCCTTATTCTCTCAAAGAAATATCTAAATCAGTCTGAAAAAATCCACTATATCTTTTTTTATAAATTAATAAATCATCTTCCGATGGTTTTAATTCTTCGATCATATTCGCTCCCTCAGTTCTGAAAAGGCAATATGGAGGAAAAAGATTAAATTTTTTATCATCTAACCGATGACGATTACAAAAGTAGAATACAGGGGGGTTTTTTCTTTTTTAAATTTCTCCAATTATATTTGAATAGGTGAAACAATTTCCTCTACACTATTTCCTACATATAATTCTCCACTTTTTCTGATAAAACCATTAAGCATATCGATTATTAATAATTGCTTTTTTATTTAATTAAAAATCAACCTCTTGTAGTTTTTTCCTTTCCAACATCATTTTGGTAAATTTATCCAAATCTATAATATATCTTTCTACAGTCCCTTCTCCTATCTTCTCCGCTTCATCAAAAGCGATTACCTGAAATGTTAATCGATTTTGAAAAATATCAATTAGGGTTGCATCAGCAGTAACCGTCATGCCCATAGGAGTAGCAGCTAAATGAGTAATCGATATTTTAGTAGCTACTGAAATAAAACCTTCTGGAAGATTTTTTTTCACTGCATTTATAGCAGCCAAATCCATTAAAGAAACTAACATAGGGGTGGCAAAGGCAGGTGGCATAGGCTTGGCAAATTTCTCTGCTGAATTTTCCTGATTCACTGTTGTTTGAGCTATTCCTTTTAAACCCTTTTCAAGATTAAATTCTATCATTTTTTCATCCCCTTTCTAATTATATTGTATTGTATAGGAATTTCCTTTTTCAGTAAACCCTATCCGTATCTCGTATCTCGTGAATCGTATCTCGCAAAGAGAATAGAAGTCAAAAGACAGAATTCAGGAGTCAGAACGAAAAAAAGGAAAACCTATCCGTAACAAATAATACGCAATACAAGAGAAAAAGTTTTGAATCGATTGAGTGTAGCAAATCCTAAATCTTGATTCTATCTGGTAATTAAAATATTTCTCTTTAAAATTATATTTATGGTATACGTGTAGATAAATACTTGAATGGGTTCTGATATTATTCGTGGAAGTATTAATACCTTCCAGGGAAGACCAAATAAAAAATGTAAAAAATACGGTATTAACATAATAGAAGTTATTACCTGCCCTATGGTAATGGCTATACCTAAATCAAAAACATTAGGTTCGTCTTTTCTCATTAAAATCAAAATAGTCGCCGGAATTATTCCGGTCAAGGCAGAAGTTAGAGTAAAGTGAGGCATATAAGCCCCTATAGGATTGATGAAATATCCTAATAGGTCGGAAAAAGCTCCAATCAATCCTCCGGCCAATGGAGCAAATATAATACCTCCTAAGATGATGGGTAATCTCCCCAGACCGATCCTGATTCCCTCTACTCCCCCAATGGCAACACGTAAACTGGCTATTCGAGTTAAAATGATACTTAAGGCAATTAAAAGGCCTATGGTGGTAATTTTATGGGATGATATTTTCATTTTATTTTCCTCCTTGATATAGCATTGAAATTGATATAGCTTTTTATCTGCTACATCAAGAAGAATCTTTAAAAGGCATTTTTTCGATGTAGCAGCGGACGCGATAACCTACCGCAGGATGACATCCTTTCGTTTAGAGACAACGTCCCATTCTCTAACACTTGACGCAGGTTACCTACTCTGACAAGATATTTTATCTAACTTGTTCCGGTTCACCTCCTATACATACTGCAATTATTTTTTTATATTATTTACTTTTCCATATCTATAACTATTAGAAAATATAAGTCTATCTTCAGCTGTAAATAATCTAAATTAAAGTTATTAATCATTCTTTTTCTTCTAAAAATACAGTGTTATTAAAATTCTAATCCCTTCAATTTTATCTTCTGCTTCTAATTGCCCTACTCCAGAAGGAGTTCCTGTTGCAATTATATCTTCCGGGAATAGAGTCATTATTTTAGAAATAAAACGACTATCCTACCACCTTTTTAAACACTCTTAAAAAATTACCTCCCAATATTTTTTCAATTTCTCCCTCCTTGTAGCCTCGATTAAGCAATTCCATAGTAATATTGGGAATTTTATCAACTCCCCCTAAGCCCAAAGGAAGACCACCTGTGCCATCAAAATCAGAACCTAATCCCACATAATCTATCCCTGCTTTTTCTACCAAATAATCAATATGTGTTACAACATCTTTTACGGTAGTTTTTCTTTTTTCTTGAGTTAAAAAATTAGGTACAAAGGTTACTCCTATTACTCCATCTTTATCAGTTAAAGCTTTAATTTGTTCATCTTTTAAATTTCGAAGATGGGAACATAAAGCATAACAATTAGAATGGGAAGCAATAATGGGAGTCTTACTTCTTTTAATCACATCCCAAAAACCAGTCTCTGAAAGGTGAGAGACATCAATCAACATCCCCAGGTCATTCATCTCATCTATAACTTTTAAGCCAAACTCGGTTAAACCACTACCAGTTCGGGATTCACCAATTCCATCTGCAATCTGATTTCTTTGATTCCAGGTGAGGGTTAAGAGCCTGACTCCTAATCTATACAGTACTCTCAATACTCCTAAATCACCTTCCAAAGCTTCTCCTCCTTCAATGGAAAGGATAGCGGCAATCTTCCCTGCTCTATTTACTCCCTCTATCTGATTATAATTAGTAACCAGTGATATATCGTCCTGATTTTTCTCTATTTCTCTATAAAAACAATCAATAAGTTGCAAGGCTCTTTTTAATGCCCTATCCGGTTTATAAATGTCTTCTATAAAAACCGCAAAAACCTGAACATCAATTCCTCCCTCTTTCATTCTGGGGATATCCAGGTGACCGGTAGTTGATTTTTTTCCTAAGGTTCTTTTTAAGCTTCTTTTATAATTTATAATCTTTAAAATAGTATCGCAATGCCCATCAAATACTTTCGCCTTCTGGTGTATCTCTTTTGCTTTGTTTAAATGTGCATGAGCCTCTGCCAAATTTACTTTCACCTACTTTCATGATAAATAAATTAAATATTACTCGGTAAATTTATTTTTTTTGTAAAAACCATAAAATAATCAAACCTATTAAAAATAATATAAAGATAATAATATTGTTTTTAGTTTTTGCTTTCATCCTAATTTTCTTGATTTCTAATACGGGGGCTTTTCTATCAATTTCAGCAACTCTTTTAAAATGTTTTACCGCTTTATCAATTCTTTTTGTTCTTTTATAGGCTAAACCCAAATTACTATGAGCAGCGGCGTAATCAGGATTTAGCTCTAAGGCTTTTTTATATAATTCAATTGATTTTTCATATTCTTTTTCTTCTAAACAAATATTTCCTAAGTTATTATAAGATTCGGGATACTTTAGATCTAGAGCTAAGGCTTTTTCAAGATACGATTTTGCTTTAATAAAATCTCTTAAGTTAGCACAACACACTCCTAATTTGTTATAACACCTGGGATCATCCGGGTATTTTCCTAAAACCGTTTTAAACTCTATAATAGCTTGATTGAAATTCCCTTTTTTTAAATAACCTTCAGCTTTCTCAAAATTAATTTTGTATTCTTCGTTGTACATAAAATTATTCTCCAAAATAAATGAACTATCTTGTCTTTACTCTATCCCATAATTAGGTGCCTCTTTGGTAATAATTATGTCATGGGGATGACTCTCTCTCAAACCGGCAGAGGTAATCTGAACAAATTTAGTTTTTTCTTGTAATTCTTTAATGTTTTTCACTCCACAATAACCCATACCTGAACGTACTCCACCTAACAGCTGATAGACACAATCAGAAAGTGGTCCTTTATAAGAAACTCTTCCTTCAATTCCTTCGGGAACCAGTTTAGCGTCTTCTGCTTCTTCTTGAAAATATCTATCTTTGCTGCCCTTTTTCATTGCTCCGATAGAACCCATACCCCGATATTCCTTATAGCTTCTCCCTTTATAAAGCACTACTTCTCCCGGACTTTCTTCTGTGCTAGCAAACAGACTTCCAATCATCACCGAATCAGCACCTACCGCCAAAGCTTTAGTAATATCACCGGAGTATTTTATTCCCCCATCGGCAATAAGAGGAATGTGATATTTTTTGGCTGCCCTTTTACATTCTTGAATTGCCGAAACCTGGGGTACTCCTACACCAGCAACCACCCTGGTAGTACAGATAGAACCCGGTCCAATCCCAACCTTTAAAGCATCAACTCCGGCTTTTATCAAGCTTTCTGCTCCTTCAAAAGTTGCTACATTACCACCTACTAACTCTATATCAAAATGCCGTTTTATTTCTTTTATAATTTCAATAACCCGGGTAGAGTGTCCATGAGCAGTATCGACTACAATAACATCAACTTTGACATTAACTAAAGCACCTACTCTCTCCATTGTATCTTTAGATACGCCCACTGCAGCACCCACCCTAAGTCTTCCCTTAGCATCCTTGCAAGCATTAGGAAATTTCTCGACTTTTTCGATATCTTTTATGGTAATAAGTCCTTTCAAAATGAAATTTTTATCTACTATAGGCAATTTCTCAATTCTATTTTTATGTAATATTGTTTTGGCCTCTTCAAGGGTAGTGCCAACAGGAGAAGTAATTAAATTATCTTTGGTCATTATATTATTTATTTTTACATTTTTATCTTCTAAAAATCTGATATCTCGGTTTGTTAATATTCCCATTAATTTTTTTTCTTTATTTACAATCGGAATACCGGAGATATGATATTTAGCCATAAGTTCGATTGCTTCACTAACCTTTTTCTCTGGTGAAAGAAAAATAGGATCAACAATTACTCCACTCTCTGACCTTTTAACCTTATCTACTTCTTCGGCCTGCTCTTCTATAGACATATTTTTATGAATAATACCAATTCCCCCTTCCCGAGCAATGGCAATAGCTAATCTCGATTCAGTCACTGTATCCATAGCAGCGCTTACTAAAGGAATATTTATATCGATATTTCTACTAAATTTTGTGGAGATGTCCACTTCCTTAGGAAGGATAGCTGACTTTTCGGGAACTAATAAAATATCATCAAAGGTTAAGCCTTCAAAGTTTAAAAATCTCTCTTTTTCCATAATTTTTCCACCTTTCAAAATAGTCGTTAGCGAATAGTCGCTAGTATTAAATATAAGTTATTCGTACTTTACATTTTTCGCTTTTTACTTTTACTAATATTACCCCTCTTGAATATCCTTGTCAATTAATCAGGACATATGATACTTCTTGGACTTTTACTTTTTCTTTGCTCAATACTCGATACACTTTACTTGATACTTTTTTTCTTTCTCTCCCCTTTACTTTTTTAGAAAATATAATACAATAAAAAAGATTTTATATCTATTTTTCTTTTATGATATAATAAAAAATAAGTTATAACTAAAAATAGCCAAGTGATTTATTAAAAATCTTTATCTTATTAATTAGGAGATAAAATGAATAATACAACTGGTTATCCCTTAGAAAAAAATATAGTTAAAGAAATATTATACTGGGAA
Organism: Atribacterota bacterium; assembly: GCA_035648095.1. Classification (GTDB taxonomy): domain Bacteria; phylum Atribacterota; class Phoenicimicrobiia; order Phoenicimicrobiales; family Phoenicimicrobiaceae; genus Sediminicultor. Next base: position 7,785 of record DASRME010000251.1, read on the forward strand.
AAAAAAAGAGAAGCGATAATTTTAGCTCATGTTTATCAACCCGGAGAAATTCAAGATATTGCTGATTTTACAGGTGATTCACTCTTCCTCAGCCAGCAAGCAGCTAAAACTCAAGCAAAAGTTATCGTATTTTGTGGTGTTCGCTTTATGGCGGAAACTGCAGCTATCCTTTCTCCAGAAAAAATTATTCTACTACCTGAAATTAAAGCCGGATGCCCTCTGGCCGATATGGCATCAGTCGAGAAAGTTAAAAACAAAATAAAGGAATTACCTGATGCAGTAGTGGTTTCTTATGTGAATTCATCAGCAGATATAAAATCTTTAAGCGATTATTGCTGTACCTCTGCTAATGCTGTCCGAATTGCCCAGGCAATTCCTGCTGAAAGAGATATTCTATTTATTCCTGATAAAAACTTAGCTAACTTTACCGCAAAAAGATCAAAACGAAAAATTATTCCCTGGCAAGGATTTTGTCCGGTCCATAACGTTTTAACCAAAGAAGATGTAATAAAAGTTAAAAAGCTCCACCCCCAGGCTTTACTTTTGGTTCACCCTGAATGCCGTCCTGAAGTGTGTAATCTAGCTGATTATGTCGGTAGTACCAGGGGAATTATTGAATTTGTCAGCAATAACCAAGCTAAAGAATATATCATTGGTACAGAAATTGGAATATTCCATCCTTTAAAAAAGAATAACCCAAGTAAACAATTTTTTCCAGCCTCTGAAAATATGATCTGTCAGGATATGAAACTTATTACTCTGGAAAAAGTTCTTTATTCTTTGCAAAGCTTAGAACCCCGAATTACGGTACCAGAGGATATAAGGAAAAAATCTCTAAAAGCATTAAATCGAATGATAGAAATTAGTTAGCTAGCCAGCTAAAAAAAATAACCTGAATTATATAGCGTTAAAAAATAAGTATCGAGTATATAGTATATATTGTAAAAAATGAAAGACAGAAGTTTGATAAGATGTCATTTCAAAACAGCTGCTTAACTAGCGTACAGGGTAACTGTACAACTAATACATATACATAATATACGATTCTATATCGTTAAACGCTAAACGTTGTATTTTATACAAAAATATAATATACTACTCACACAATAAAATTCAATTATTTTCCCAACAAACATTTTACGGAAGGATCGGATTAAATGACACCGCACTATTTAATTAATTTTGACCTAACCAAACTAAAAAAAATTAAAACAGATTTTTTAATCGTTGGCTCGGGAATTGCTGGCTTATATACCTCGCTTAAAATTTACGATAAAGGAGAAGTTATGCTTCTCACTAAAAGCAACCTGAAAGAAAGCAATACGGAATATGCTCAAGGTGGTATAGCTGTAGCTTTAGGAGATAAAGACTCACCTCGTTTACATATGGAAGATACCCTAAAGGCCGGAGCAAATTTTTGCGATCCTGAAGCAGTTGAGGTTTTAGTAACCGAGGGTCCGAAATGCGTTGAAGAATTAATAGAATTGGGAACCAAATTCGATAAAATTGAAGGGAAATACAAAACTGCTTTAGAAGCAGCTCACCAAAGACCCCGGATCTTGCGCGCTCGAGGGGATGCCACCGGGGCAGAGATAGAAAGATCTTTATCGGAAAAAGTTATTAAAGAAAACAAAATAAAAATTAAAGAGAACATTTTAGTAATAGATATTTTGACCGAACATAATACTTGTTACGGCCTACTTGCTTTAGATAGTAATACTAATGAAATTATTGCTTATTTAGCAAGAGCAACTATTTTAGCCAGTGGTGGAGCAGGACAGCTTTTTTCCAATACCACTAATCCTGATGTAGCTACAGGAGATGGAATTGCTATGGCCTATAGGGGAGGAGCAAAAGTAACAGATTTAGAATTTATTCAATTTCATCCTACTGCCCTCTACCATCAAGGGAGTCCCAAATTTCTTATTTCCGAAGCGGTTCGCGGGGAAGGTGCTATTTTAAAAAATATTAACGGTGAATCATTTATGCACTCTTATCACACTCTGGCTGAATTAGCTCCCAGAGATATAGTTGCCCGTGCCATTACTGACCAGATGAAAAAAACTAAAAGCGATTACGTTTATTTGGATGCCACTAAAATCAAAGATAAATTTCCCCAACGCTTCCCTACGATCTATAAAAATTGTTTGAATTTAGATATTGATCCAGAAAAAGAATATATCCCGGTAGCTCCAGCAGCCCATTATACTATGGGAGGAATAAAAACCGATACCTGGGGACAAACCAATTTAACCAATCTTTATGCTTGCGGAGAATGTACTTCAACGGGAGTTCATGGGGCTAATCGCTTAGCCAGTAATTCACTTTTGGAAGGACTGGTTTTTGGTAATAGAATTACCCAAAAAATTAAAGAAAATGTAATATATTCTTCTATGAATAAATTAGAGGAACCAAAACTTTCTTATCACGCTCATCAAAAAAGATATAAAGAATACAATACGATAGAATTAAAAAAAGAACTACAAAAAATTATGTGGAATAAAGTGGGAATCATTCGAAATTCCTCTGGTTTAAAGAAGGCGCTACAAAAAATTAACCAATGGGAATTTATATTTAAATCAGAACTTAAAACTGCTGAAGATTTTGAATTGGTTAACCTTATCACCTTAGCTAATTTGGTTACCAGCTCAGCATTACAACGAGAAGAAAGCCGGGGGGCGCATTATCGCAAGGATTTTCCTGATAGGGATGATATAAATTGGAAGAAACATATTGTATATTAACCAATTGACCAATAGGTGAATTGGGAAATAGAAAAATTGGTGAATTAATCTACAGAGAGGTGTTTTAAAGATGAATTTTTCAATAAAAGAAAATATTCTAATAGATAAAATAGTGGAACAAGCCTTATTGGAAGATATTGGAACCGGAGATATTACCACCGAATCTATTGTTCATTCCAATCTAAAAGCTAAAGGAATCATTAAAACCTCTGAGGAAGGCATAGTTGCAGGTTTAAATGTTGCCAGCCTGGCATTTAAAAAATTAGATTCAGAGATTATTTTCCAAGAAAAAATTAAAGACGGTACAAAAATTACTCGGGGAAAAGTATTAGCAGAAATTAGTGGTTCTTCGCAAACTATTCTAAAAGGAGAAAGGGTGGCCTTAAATTTCCTTCAGCGAATGTCCGGCATAGCCACCATTACCTTTAAATTCTGTCAGGAAGTAAAAGATTTCCCGGTTCGAATAGTTGATACACGTAAAACTACTCCTGGATTACGAATATTAGAAAAATATGCTATCCGTATGGGAGGAGGATATAATCACCGCTTCGGATTATATGATGCTGTATTAATTAAAGATAACCATATAGCAGTATCAGGAGGAATTAAATCAGCAGTAAATTCTGTCAGAAAACAAATCTCTCATACAGTAAAGATTGAAGTTGAAGTAGAAAATCTATCTCAGCTTCAAGATGCTTTAGAGATGAAAGTTGATATAATTATGTTAGATAATATGGATTTAGATACTATGAAAGAAGCAGTAAAAATTGCTAAAGGCAAAGCCTTAATTGAAGCCTCAGGAGGAATTACTTTGGAAAAAGTGCGAAAAATTGCTCAAACGGGGGTAGATTTAATTTCTATTGGCTCCCTCACCCATTCAGTAAAATCGTTAGACATTAGTATGGAAATTATATAGTCGTTAGTGAATAGTATATAGTAAAGAGATAAGAAAAAGCATAAATAGCAAAAAACGAAAAACACAAAAAGAAATTCGTATCTCGTATCTCGTAAAGAATTAGTTATATAGTTGTATGGTTAAATGTTTTGATTTTAACTGGCAAACTGGTAAACCAGGGAACTGGGCAACTAAATAACTAAACAAACCTACATCTTGCATCTCGCAACTTATATTTTAAAACTAACGACTATTCACTAACGACTAATTTACTTATTCATCTCATATATTATACGTAATCCCTGCAAAGTTAAAAAAGGATTGATTTTATCAATTAACTTACTTTCATTTCCCATCAATTCCGCTTGACCACCAGTAGCCACTACTACAGAATCTTCTCCTAATTCTTTCTTAAACCTTCTAATTAACTCATTAGTTAATCCTAAATAACCAAAAAACATTCCCGATTGCATTGCGGTAATAGTATTACTACCTATAGAATGTTTGGGTTTTATAAATTCTATTTTGGGTAGCTTGGCTGTCTTTTTAAATAGAGCTTCTGCTGAAATTTCTATTCCGGGAGTAATTGCCCCACCCAAATAAATTCCCTCCTTATTAACTGCACAAAATGTAGTGGCTGTTCCAAAATCTACAATTATTACCGGCCCTCCATATAATCTATAAGCAGCAATGGCGTTAACAATTCTATCTGCCCCCACTTCCTTGGGATTGTCTGTTTTAATATAAATTTCAGTTTTTATTCCTGGTCCTACAATAATAGGAGATACTTTAAAATAATCCATAGACATCTTTTTTAATATCCAGGTGACTGGAGGAACAACACAAGAAATAACTGTTGATTTAATGTCTGAAAAGGATAAATTAGAATCGGAAAGTAAACTCTTAACTAACATTCCATACTCATCCTCTGTCTTATTCAGATCAGTAGAAATTCTCCAATGGCCTAATAATTTCTCTTCTTTATATACTCCTATTACCGTATGGGTATTACCTACATCAATGACTAAAATCATCATATTCCCTCCC
>DASRME010000252.1:0-2738 GCA_035648095.1 Atribacterota bacterium
TGGAAAAGAATCCCTGAAGACGGAGGTTATTTCTTCAATTTAACCAACTATAACTATTTAAACGTAAAACCATAAGCAAGTGAGTTATTTTGTTAAAGAGGGGTAAGATTTTACCCCTCTTTAACAAAACCGGTTCAAATACCAGTTCTTCCCAAAGTTCGATTGGCCCAGGATCGATCCTCCCATAGTCAAGTTTCCAATAGAACAGAATCTGGCTGAAATTGAAAAAGCAGAAGAAAAAGCACTTGATAACATTATATAATGGCTTTTGGTAAAAAGATGAGACGAAAGGAATAAATTAAAATGAGAAATTATAAAGAAATGCCTCTTTGGGCTAATATATCTCCCGAAGAATGGAATGATTGGAAATGGCAACTTAATAATAGAATAATGTCTGTGGATGATTTATCACGAGCAGTAAACCTGACATCCAAGGAAATAAAAGAGATGAAAGAATGGGAAAAATATCTTAGGATAGCGATAACACCTTATTATACAACCTTGATAGATCCTGATGATAGAGAAGACCCCTGTTGGAAAAGAGCAATTGCCACAGCAAAAGAAATAGAAGTTAGTAAGGAGGATATGGAAGATCCTCTTCATGAAGATATTGATTCTCCCGTACCTGGTATTACTCATAGATACCCGGATAGAGTACTTTTTATTGTGACAGATCAATGTGGTTTGTATTGTCGTCATTGTACACGCAGAAGACATGCGGGAGAGACAGATAAAATCATGCCTGAAAAGCAGATTGATATGGGTATAGAATATATCAAGAACACGCCACAAATCAGAGATGTTCTTTTATCGGGAGGAGATCCCCTTACTTTATCTACCGAAAGGTTAGAGAATATTATTAAAAGAATATATGAAATACCCCATGTAGAGATTATTCGTATAGGTACTGCTGTTCCGGTAACTTTACCTCAAAGGATAACACCAGAGTTAATAGAAATGTTAAAAAAATATCAGCCTTTGTACATTAATACCCACTTTAATCATACTAAAGAAATTACTTCAGTATCAAGAGAGGCGTGTGAGAAATTAGCAGATGCGGGCTTCCCTTTGGGCAATCAGAGCGTTCTTTTAAAAGGCGTTAATGATTGTCCGTTGATTATGAAAAAATTAGTACATGAACTGGTTAAAATTAGAGTGAAACCATATTATATCTATCAATGCGATTTATCCCAAGGTATAGGGCATTTTAGAACATCAGTAAGTAAGGGTATTGAAATAATTGAATATCTTAGAGGCCATACAACTGGCCTATGTGTCCCTCAGTTTATAATTGATGCTCCGGGTGGTGGGGGCAAAATTCCACTTATGCCTCAGTATCTGATATCAATGAACGAGAGAAAAGTTATCCTTCGTAATTACGAAGGGGTTATCGCAACATATACCCAACCCAAAAGTTATTGTAGCGTATGCCCTGAAAATTGTGATTACTGTAAAAAATATCCTTACTTAGATGATAAGATAGGATTAACCAAACTTTTTAATAAAGATAGAATAGATCTGACTTTGGAGCCGGAAAACTTAGAAAGACGTCAAAGAAAGTAAAATAAAATCTTAAAGAAGGATAATTATAATGGGTAGCATTATTTATGAGGAATACATTAATCGGACACAGGTAGAAAAATTATTAACTGATTTAGTTAAGATATACAGTCCCTTTTTTCATGAAGATGAAATTATGGAGTATGTTTACAGTTGGTTTCAAAAAAGAAATCTGCCGGTTAAATATCATGAATTTTATGAAAACAAAATTACTCATTTTCAGGGAAAAAATGTTATCGGAAAGCTTAAAGGTCAGGATGAAGGACCTACTGTATTATTGAATGGGCACTTGGATACGGTACAAATTTGTAAAGGTTGGACAAAAGATCCTCTTGGTGCTGAAATTGAAGGGGACAAGATGTACGGTCTGGGAACCCTTGATATGAAAGGTGGGATAACTGCTATTATGTTAGCAGTAGAAGCCTTTGCTAATACTGTTGATCGGTTTAATGGAGAAATACTCTATACCTTGGTAAGTGATGAGGAAGGGCCATATGGATTAGGTACTGATGCCCTAATCTTAGATGGCTTAATTAACGATACTGATGTTGCTGTTGTCGCAGAACCAACTGCAGGTTTTGCTTGTATGGATTTTCCTTGTCTTTGTTTAGGAGCACGTGGCGGATGGAAATATACCGTTACGCTAAGAGGAAAAAGTGTTCATGGAGCTAATCCGGAGGAAGGCATTAATGCTATTAGTGAGGCCTCCAAAGTCTTACTTGAATTAGAAAAATCTAATCTGAAATCACATAAAAAATTAGGCAAAGGTTCTATCTGCGTAATAGAAATTGAAGGTGGAGGTGCACCACTTTCTGTACCCGATGGGGCATCATTTTCAGTTTTTAGACATGTAACCATTGGTGAAGATAGGAATTATCTTCGAATAGAAGTTGAAGAAGCAATTAAAAGGGCTAACATAAAAGGAAATGCTTCTGTTAAATTTAGGGATGCTCCTCATCCGGAATGTGCTGGGTTCCGACCCTATGTAGTGTCAGAAAGTAATCCATACACCAAAGCGATCAGAGAAAGTATATTATCAGCAACTGGTCATCAAGCGAAAATAGCTTATTTTTCAAGTGTAGGAGATTTTAACTATTTGGGTTCAAGAGCTAAGTTACCAACATACATCTTTGGACCTCAGGGTAAAAATTATCATAGTCCCGATGAATATGTAGAAT
>DASRME010000253.1:0-2861 GCA_035648095.1 Atribacterota bacterium
GAGTAAAGACACGATACATCGAGCCTATTTAATTCAACCTGGCACTCAAGTTAAGTGCCCGGATGCTACTATATACTAACGACTATTCACTAACGACTAATTTAAAATTGTTTTAAAAATCTTAAATCATTTTCAAAAAATAATCGTATATCATTTATACCATATTTTAGCATGGCAATTCTTTCAGCTCCCATTCCAAAAGCAAAACCTGAATATTTTTCCGGATCGTATCCTACCATTTTAAAGACTGCTGGATCGGTCTCCCCTGAACCCATTATTTCTAACCATCCGCTATACCCACAAGCTTGACACCCTTTTCCATGGCATAACAAACAAGATACATCTACTTCTGCACTCGGTTCTGTAAAAGGAAAATAACCCGGTCTAAACCTTACTTTCCTATCTTTACCAAATATCCTACGCACAAATACAGTTAAGACACCTTTTAAATCGCTAAAAGTAATATCTTTATCCACAGCCAGACCTTCTATTTGATGAAACATAGGTGAATGAGTACTGTCTGCGGCATCACGTCTATAACACCTCCCTATAGCAATCATTCTAATCGGGGGTTGTTGTTTTTCCATTACCCTTATTTCCACTGGTGAGGTATGAGTTCGAAGTAAAATTTCTTTATTTATATAAAAAGAATCCTGGTCATCTCTGGCGGGATGGTCTTTGGGAATATTAAGGGCCTCAAAGTTATAATAATCTAGTTCTACTTCCGGACCCTCCTCTATTTTAAACCCTAAACTTAAAAATATTTCCTCAATCTCTCTTAAAACCAAATTAATGGGATGAGCAGTTCCTCTATCTAATTGTCTCCCCGGAAGAGTAATGTCAGTACTTTCTCCCTGTAATCTTTTTTCTTTTTCAAGTTTTTCAATTTCTACCTCTTTTACCTTGAGCAACTCTTCAATCTCTCTTTTAGCTTGGTTCAATAACTGCCCAGCTTTTGGCCTTTCTTCTGGAGAAAAATTTACCAATTTTCTCAACAGGAGAGTCACTGTCCCTTTTCTACCTAAATATTCTATTCTTAATTTCTCAATATTCATTAAATCTTTTACGGTATTTAATTTTAAAACAATTTCTTTTTTAATCTCTTTTATTTTATTTTCCAATAGTATCCCCTCCTCATCATCAATAGTACTATTAAAATAAAAAAGGTTTACAATTTTCTTCGCCTTATAAAGGGACGAAAATCATAAACCTTTTCCGCGGTACCACCCTTTTTGACCTGTTTTTTACTAAACAAATCCGTACTTTTCTCCTTATAACAGTGGAGCGCTGGCGAAACTTACTTCTTATAATTTCAGCTTGCAGTTCTAAAGTGAATTTCGGTTATTACTTCATCAGTTTAAACATAAATTAAGTGATAACCTACTTATCTTTATTATAACTTTTAACCAAAAATATTGTACAGATATTAATGATTATAAAAATAAAATTAATTTAGGCTTTCTTTAGCTACTTTCACTACACTTACAAATGCTTCGTGATCTCTTACTGCTAATTCAGCTAATATTTTTCTATTGATTTCTACTTTTGCAACCTTTAAACCTCTTATAAACTTACTATAAGATATTCCTTCGTTTTTGGCAGCAATACCGATTCTGGTTATCCATAAACCTCTAAAATCTCTTTTTTTCGCTCTCCTGTCTCTATAGGCATAAGAAAGTGCCTTCATCATAGCTTCATGAGCAGTACGGTAAAGCTTACTTTTTGCTCCCCAATATCCTTTAGTTAATTTTAGTACTTTTTTTCTTCTTTTTCTTGAGGCAACATTATTTGTCGCTCTTGGCATTATATTTACTCCTTAATTTTATATCCAGATTGTTTTTCCATTTATTTGCTCTATTATTTAGCTTTATTCTTAAAATAACATCCCAACTTCTTTAAAATATTAAGAATAAGGCAGCAATACTCTAACTTTTTTTATATCAGCACTACTAACTATAGTTTGCTTACTTAGATGTCTCTTGCGTTTTGCAGTTTTTTTAGTTAAAATATGACTCTTATAAGCCTTTGACCTTATTATTATACCTGAACTGTTTACTTTAAATCTTTTTGCTGAACTCTTATGCGTCTTCATTTTAGGCATATATGTGTAACCTCTTTTCTAGTAATGTTTTATATTATTTAGGCATCAAGACTAAAATCATATTCCGTCCTTCTAACTTTGGTTCCTTCGCAACCTTGGCAATTTCTTCGGTAAATTTAGTTATACGGTCTAATAATTCTCTTCCTAAATCTAAATATCTCATTTCTCGCCCTCTAAACATTATGGTGACTTTTACCTGATTACCTTCCTCTAAAAATCTAGACAGATTTTTTACTTTAAAATTGTAATCATGTTCTCCAATATTAGGGCGTATCTTTATTTCTTTCATTCCACTACTTTTCTGTTTATTCTTCCCGCTTCTATTTTTTTTATCCAATAAGTATTTATATTTACCGTAATCGATAATTCTACAAACCGGAGGATTAGCATCTGGTGCAACTTCAACTAAGTCAAGATTGCTCTTTTCTGCAAGTTCAAGACCTTCCTTTTTACTAACTATTCCCACCTGTTTTCCTTCAAAATCTATAAGCCTAATACTCTCTGATCTAATTTTTTCATTTATCCTTAACTTTAGTGTTGACTTAATTCCTATTTTCCTCCTTTACTCGCATAAATATGAGCAACATGTCAATTTTCTTATAATTTTACTAATTTTAAAATATATAAAAATAACGCTTACACTTCTTTAAAATATATAATATTCTTCATTATTTTTAAAAAACTATAACATATTCTTTGTTTATAGTCAATAAATATTCGTATTCTGTCATTTAAAAATCAAAAGTGCACTGTTTTTTGA
>DASRME010000254.1:0-3736 GCA_035648095.1 Atribacterota bacterium
GCATTTACAGTGAGTTGATCTTTGAGTTTAGGAGAATCTCCAGAACCAAATTTACCTTGCTCTTGACCGAGTACCCCTACTTCATGAACGATTGTATACAAACTTCTTTTAGCTTTTTGAATTGATTGACTAATAATTTCAAATCTCTTTTTAGAGTCATCAAAACGATTATAAAGTTGATAAGCTATACGAAGAATTCTCATCGTTGTATCTGTACCAAAAAATCCCGAATCACCTTCAGGCAATAAATCCCCTATATCTATCAAAGTTATTATTATTGGTTCTATATTTCCCTCAGGAATGTCATCTCGAGTATAATCCTCCATCCGTTCAAGAAACCTTATAATTCTTCCATCTTCATTAAGCTTTAAAAGAGCTTCGACAAACAAATCGGTGCTATTTCCCAACGACAATATTGTTTCAATTTCATTTTGTGAAATCTCTCCTTTTGGAAGAGAAAACCTAAAGAATATTTCAAAAATATCAGGACTGCATATTCTACAATCTCTTCTCCAGTTATACGTCCCACCATTGCCAAAATGAGAATAACCATAAATATCCTCAAGCTTGGGAAAAAGTATTTTTAAAAGATCCTTCATCACTTCTTTCTGAGATTCATTTACTCTGTCAATTATCTCATCACAACGTTTTTTTGCTTGTTCTTTTATGTCCTCATCTCTTCCGGTAGAGGAATCGAATTTGCCTGAGAAAATATCCTTATTATCTCTTATCCCATAGTAAACCTCTGGGAAAAATACTTGAACTCCCGTAATAGCAAAAAAATCAATTGTATTCACTTCTCCCTTTACTATCTCAAAACTAAAACTTAATGAGTTAATATAGCGTGTAACATCTCTAATATTTCCAAAGAAATACTTAAGTCCGCTATTATATATATCTATCCAATAATTTTGGTTCCATTTGCCCTCAGGTAAATCCTTAATCAATTCATCAAGTTTACTAAACAATAAACGCTCAACTTCTTGTTTGGAAATGAGCGGGATTTCGAAAGGAATCTGAACTACTTTTTCTAAATATCCTATCCCAGAACCTCCCTGTACCTTTTCCAATGCATTTTTAACTACATCCCTATCAAATGCAAGCATATATATTGTATTTGGAAAATCTCCTAAGGATTTGATTAGCTGAAAAATTTGCCTAATTTCCGTATTATTAAGACGATCAATATCATCAATGACAACAATAATTTTATGGAGCTGTTTTGCTAGTAATTTGTTTAAATCTGCTCTTATAGCATTTAAATCATTTGATTCAAGATCACCCCAACTTTTAGCGGCAATCCCTACTGTCTTTACAGCATCTTTAGCAATTTCAGCATATTGACCTAGTACAGGAATTAATTTTAATGGCACAAGAAAATTAGCATAAGCTTCCATCTTCTCTCCAGCCTTCTTAACTTCACCTGCGTAATTGGGTCGTCTAAGCATTACTGATAACTGTTTAAAAAATTGAGTAACAAGTTGGTTTTGATCAGAATAATTCCAAGGGTTGAATCTTACAATAATTGGTTTTTCGTCATCAGTTTTATTTTTTGAAACAAGGTCAATATTCTCTAGGGCCATGTTAATTATTGAAGTCTTTCCAGAACCCCACGCACCAAAGAGCCCAATTACAATACTATCTTTTTCTTTATAGCTAAGAATAGCATTACCGAGCGATTGGGCGAATGAAAATCTGCCTAATTTATCCTCTTTATGAGATTTAATTGGTTGATCCGGCTTGAACATTCTATTTACCTCTTTTTTGCAGCTTAAATTTCATATAATCTGTCACGGATAAAAGAAGTTGCCTGAGACAATTTTGGGAAATCTTTGATTTTTCTTTTATTTGTAACTAACTGCAATATTCAATCTTTTTTATTATTTTTTTTAGTATCGCTTGAAGAACTTGAAGGAACTCCTGATCCGCCTTTGGGGGAATTCGAACTATCTAATTTTCCTCTAATTGGTTGATACCCTTTTTCAAATTGATGGTTCTTCCCTTTTGGCGGCGTTCTTTTTATTATTTTATTTTCCTTTTTTAACATATTAATACCTCCTGTTTTTATTTAAAAAACTCTATGGCCAAAATTTCTTCACCCAATACGATTATTCCTTTAGATCTTTCAATAGGTTCTATAAACTTTCCATCTTTATCTAATTTCCAAACCTCTTCCAAATATATTTGTTCTTCAGAAGGATAAGAGGAAGAAAAAGAATTCTTATCATACCTTCCACCTATTTTTCTCTCGTCTTTAAGATGGATAATAACCCAAAATACTTCCTTTTTTCTAAATATATAATCCCAAGGTTTCTGGATAGGATTCATAATATATTTAGCAACAAACTTACAATTTGATAATTTTAAAAAAACGATAGGCCATAACACAGGAATAATACATATAATTAGAAACAAAAATACAAAGTACCATACTTTATGATTATCGTAAAAATTTCCTGTATGAATTAGAATAATTAACCAAGATAATACTGCAAAATTTAGAGAGCTATAACCAATTGCTTCAAGTAAAAATGTTGAAGAATATTTTTGTTCACTTGGATATAGTAAATTATAAATCTTTATCGAAATAAATCCTGGAATAAAGAAGACCAGAAATAACACCAACTTATCTATTTGCCAAATATCCATAAGTTAACCTCCACTATCATTTAAATATTACGTATAACGTTTTGCATGTGTCGAGGGACTGTTCTTTGTCACGCTTCAAGAATTTATATTATACTTTGTTAACTTGCTTTCAGAGAGTAAAATAAATAAATCTTTTTAAATTTTTCTATAACCTTATTCTAATACGACAAAAGGTTTATAAAATCCTTCTTTTTTGGAAAAATATTCGATTTTTATTATTTAGCAGTAATTATTATCCCCTGTTCTTTCCATTCCCGCCAGTCGAGGTTGGTTCTCTCTGGTAGTTGAGTAAGGTAATGTGGTTCTTTGAATCCTCCGTAGTCCCTATTTTTTATTTCTCGACAACCTCCCAGTATCCGCCCTTTGCAGGACCGATTCTTTTTAATATTCCTTTTTCCTGCATTTTTTTAAGATGATATTTAATCCCATCTTCGGTTAGACCAATTACTTCTGCGAGTTCTTTACGACTTATTTCAGGGCTTTTTCCAATTAACGCAATGATTTTCTGGGTAGTTTTCTGGGTAGTGGTAATTGGAAAAGTAATTTTATAATAATCAAAATCTCCCTCAATTACCGGTTCTAACCCGTAATGTTGTTCCCAACCATCAATCATTTTATGGAAACCACTGCCTATACTTTCCGCCAATCTAACAAATCTGAATATTTTGGCAATTATGGGATTTCTCGGTAGAGAAAAATCTTCCTCTAAAATGTATTCTATTTTCTTGGGGAGTGAACCGGGATTAAAAAATTCAAATCTGTCTGAAAATACTCTAATCCTTGGATTTGCCCGGCTAAAATAATCAGTATGGATGATAAGATTGACCAGCGCTTCTCTAAGTGCTTGCAGATGTTCGGGGTTATCATCTCTGAAACCGGCGGTAACCATTTTAAATGGTATATCAATTTTCTTAGGAAATCTCTCGTAGATATCAAAAAAAGTAGTCCATAGATTTTGTTCACTGGAAATCCTGAAGCTATACCTCGTGGGGGCATCTTCATAGGAAATACCGGAAATTTCTAAATATTCAATCCTATAATTAGTTATTGCTTCCATGAGTAAATCCTCTGTTCCAAAAACCAATAA
>DASRME010000255.1:0-2121 GCA_035648095.1 Atribacterota bacterium
AAGTTACAGAGGAATGAATTAAAAAGCAAAAAGAGGGAAGATATGATGAAAAAGATAAAAAATATTTTATTTATTAGCGTCATCTGTTTTACTTTAATAATTATAGGTAGTGCATTTTTTATAGTGTTAGCCCAACAGCAAGATAGTTCTGGAATAAGCATCGAGGGTATCTGGGAGGGCAAGTTGAAAGTACCAGGAATAGAACTCAGGATTGTGTGTAAGATTTCTAAGAGTCCAGATGGAACTCTAACTGCAACTTTAGACAGCCCTGATCAGGGAGTAACTGGTATACCGGTGGAAAAGGTTATTGTTAAAGATAATGATTTATATATGGAAATAAATTCTTTGGGAGGTATTTTTGAAGGAAAGATAAGTAGTGATTTTTTAACTATAGAAGGGCAATGGAAACAATCCGGACAGATTCTACCGCTGACAGTGAAAAGAGTAAATAAGATTGTTGAAGTCTTCAGACCGCAAGAGCCGAAGAAACCTTATCCTTACATAGAAGAAGAAGTAGTATATGAAAATAAAGAAGCAGAAATTACACTCACAGGAACTTTGACTTTGCCATCCGGAAAGGGTTCTTTCCCGTCAGTTTTATTAATTACCGGTTCTGGTCCGCAAGATCGTAATGAAGCTATAGCTGGGCATCGTCCCTTTCTGGTATTAGCAGATTATTTGACTCGTCAGGGTGTTGCAGTCCTCAGAGTAGATGACCGGGGAGTGGGTGGATCTACCGGGGACTTTTCTCAGGCTACCAGTGAAGATTTTGCATCTGATGTATTAGCAGGAATAGGATATCTCAAGACTCGAAAAGAAATTAATCCTGAACAAATTGGCCTTATCGGCCACAGTGAAGGTGGTTTAATTGCCCCGATGGTAGCTGTAAAATCACCGGATGTAGTCTTTATCGTATTAATGGCGGGAACAGGATTAACCGGGGAAGAAATTTTATATTTGCAGGGTGCTTTGATTTCTAGGGCAATGGGGGTTAGTGAAGAAGATATCACTAAGAATCGTCAGTTTAATAAAAAGATATTTTCCCTTATTAGGGAGGAAAAGGACGAGAAAATTATTGAGGAAAAACTTCGCCAGATGTTTATGGCTGATTGGGCGGAGTTAAACGAGGAAGAAAAAAAAGCAATAGGTGACCCGGAAGTTTACCTTAAAGCCCAGCTTCAGAGCTTATTATCTCCCTGGCTTAAGTTTTTCCTGACTTATGATCCTAAACCAACTTTGAGTAAGGTAAAGTGTCCGGTACTGGCTCTCAATGGGGAGAAAGATTTACAGGTTCCCCCCAAAGAGAATCTAAGTGCTATTGAAGATGCACTAAAAATCGGTGGTAACCAAAATTATACTATTAAAGAATTGCCAGGTCTTAATCATCTTTTTCAGACTGCACAAACTGGAGTACCTTCAGAATATGCAAAGATTGAAGAAACAATTTCACCGGTGGCTTTAAAAATCATAGGTGACTGGATTTTAGAGCAAACTCGAGATAAATAATGGGGTAGAGTATCTTGTTATACAATATTGCCAGATATATGTGTTGGCTTATTTTTAAATTAATCTTTCGGCTAAAAGTAACCGGTCAAGAAAATATACCCCAGGGTGGCCCGTTTATTATTGTCTCCAATCATTCGAGTTTATTAGACCCGATTATTCTGGGAATATCTATTAAGCCTAAAATTATTTTTATAGGCGCAGCCTATCTTTTCAAAATAGGTGGTCTTGGTTATATGTTAAGAAAGTTTAATTCTATCCCGATTTATAGAGAAAACAACACAAATAATATTAAGTCTATAAAAAAAGCCTTGAAAATATTACAGAGGGGTGGCGTTTTGGGAATTTTCCCCGAAGGGGGTATTGATCGTCAAAAGAACAACTTGCCTATTAGAGCCGGAGCTGCCTATCTGGCTACCAAGGTAGGGGTTCCTATTATACCCATAAAAATTAAAAGAGCAGATAAAGTTTTGCCGAGGGGAGCAAAATTTGTCAGAAGCTTAAACAAAATTGAAGTGGAAATTAAGAAACCAATTTTCTGTTCAAGACGTACTAATAAAAATAAAGAAATGATTAAAAAGGCAGTAGAATCTTATATAAAAGAAATATATTAAATGC
>DASRME010000256.1:0-3393 GCA_035648095.1 Atribacterota bacterium
TCATTTAATAAGTGCTACCTTTTCATTATCTCAAAGGGTTCTCTATATTCAATTATTTGACCTTCCCTTTCTGCCTTTCTCTTTAATTACAAAACCTCCTTATTGGTTTATAAATAAATTAGTCCGTATGTCGACTGCATAAGGGGAGAAAAATGATTGGGAATGTTGAATTAAAACGAATGCTTCAATGCTTAATTGCATTTATTATATTATATGAAAAAGGAAAGTTACAGTTAAAAAAATAAAGCCCTCTAGCAAAAAGCCAAAGGGCTGGGATTAGCAAGCTCCCCCTATTGGAAAGGTTTGGAACTTTTAAGGGGAATATAGCTATAGAAAATATTTTATTAAATCAGTTAATTCTTCAATATTAAAGTAAGATCTAAAGACTAGAATTATTAAAATATTTACAAAATAACAAAGCCTTCCAGCAAATATAAAAGAGCTGTATAAAATCTTGGCTCCTCTAATTAGACGACGTTGGAACCTGTTTGGAAAAATAAAAAAAGGGTTTTGAAGTTTTCAGTTTTTAGAGTATAATCTACATATGAATAACCCATTTTTGAAAAACAAAGCAGCTGAGGCTTATGATAAACATCTTAGCCTTCCTATAATCAAAAAGGTACGAGAGCAGGAATCTCGAGCAATCAACGATCTATCTGAAAAATACTTAGGCAAAGACGACAATGTTTTGGAAATCGGCGCGGGAACTGGTTATTACTCAATGAATATCGCCTTGAGAGTTCGGTCCCTAACCGCACTTGAACCCTCCGCCGCAATGTCAAATATTCTGAAGAAAAAAATCACAGTAGAAGGAGCAGGAAACATAAGCATTATCAACTCAAGCCTTGAAGACTACAAGTCGCAATCAAATTTTGACCATGTCGTTGCTATCGGTGTTCTCGATTATGTAGAAGACTGGAAATATTTTCTTGAGAAATGTCTTGGATTTGCCGAAAAAACAGTAATTTTTACAGCTCCGCAAAAAGGAATGTGGTCAACAATCTGCGTACTCGCCTCCCGTGTGGAACAAAAAATCAAAATCTACAGACACACCAAAAAACAGTTTGAAAACTATTTGAACGATTATGAAATCCAAATCCAGGAAACCGCTCTCAAATCACCCCTCACGAAAGGCATGACCCTTATCGTAGTTGCTAAAAAAAGAAGAAATACAATATCAAAATAATTTTACAATAAAAAACACCCGAAAAAAGGGCTATTAGACACTTCTGAAATCGGCATACGCTCTCAGACAGTTAACTAGCTCCCCCAGCCAGACAGGCAGGACGATTTTCGCAACTTTTGTATAAGCAATGAAACTGAAAATGTGTATCAAAAGTTAGAAGAAGTAATTAACATAGGTAAAAATTAAAAAGTTATAATCAATGAACTCAGGTTTCTTATTACCTATTAGTATCTTCTTTAAAACCACCCATAAGACAATTTTTCTTAGCTCCCCTGAATGGACGATATTAGAACATGTTTAGGGAAATAAAAATCGCCCAGAAACAATTGAGTGGTGCACAATAAAGTCTCATTTCCATCGATAAATATGCACCGCTATATACATTGCCAGCATTCCTAATAAAAAGCCTGCAGAAAACAACTTAAAGGTCTGTAGCTTCGCCTCTTCGCCTACCGACCACGCAATGTAATTTACAAGTGTAAGGACGATAATGACACCAATTACATATAGACTCAGAGGATATTTTTTCATGATTTAATTATAGCATATTTCAGCTCCTCAAATAGGACGATTTTTGAACTTTTTGTATGAGCGAAGAAACTGAAAAGGTGTATCGTAAGTTAGAAGAAATAATATGTGTGTAGTATAATAGGACATATTTACAAATTTAATATTAGAATATGATCTGTTGGAAGTGTATCCCTTTTTAAATATAAAAAAGGGATTCCTTATAATGAACTATCCAGAGAAAGATGTAAGAATTGACCGTTTTGTGCTAAAATAAAACGTGTTTTGACTACCCAAAAAGATTATAAAATAAAGGAGGATATATATGAAAATTTTATTATGTACGGATGGGTCAAAGTTTAGTCAAAAAGCCTTGGAAGAAGCTTCGGTAATTGTCAAAGGATGTAATGTTAATGAAGTAGCCATAATTCATGTGCATGAAAAATATGACCCTCTTCCTACTATTCCAAATGAAAGTATTAGGTGGATAATGGAAGAACATAAAAAAGAAGGGGAAAAGATTCTGTCAGAAGCCTTAAAAATTATTGAAGGGAAAAACATAAAGGCATGTACGATTTTAAAAGAAGGACACCCTGCGGATACTATCGTAAGAGTAGCTCGCGAGGAAGGATTCGATATGATTGTTATAGGCAGCAGAGGATTAGGTGGTTTAAAAAAATTATTTCTTGGAAGCGTGAGTAATGCCATAATTCAAGAAGTGGTAAATTGTAGCGTACTTGTCGTGAAGTAAGATTATAAAATTAGATAGCTGGTTAAATCTGAAAAGGTATTATAGGGAGGTTTTAATATGCTATCCTCTTCTTCACTGTATTATTATTTTTTTAAAACTAAAAAGATAAATAAGTTATTTTCATAGTTATTCTACTTTTTACATTAAAAATCCTTCTTTTTTTGAAAAAATACCAATAAAAAAAGCCCTTTGGCTTGATTGCCAAAGGGCTGGAAATTGACGAGCTCCCCCTATTGGACGCTTTCAGAACTTTTAAGGGGGATATGACAATAGAAAATATTAGATTAAATCAGTTAATTCTTCAATATTAGAGCAATATTTAAAGATTAGATTTATAATTATCTTATCTTATCAGACAGAACGATTTTCGAACTTTTTGCATGAATGATGAAATAGACAACATGCATCGGAAGTTAGAAGAAGTAATTAATATTTGTTAAGAATTAGAATATCACCAGTTTGAGAGAGTAAGTATAAGCGACCGAACCAACTACGTTGAATTATAGAAAGGAACTGATACCCCTTTGCAAAAATCATATTTTTAATCATTTTTTAATAATATATTTTTATCTAACTATCCAGAATGACTTGAATTAACGTTATTTTCTGTGTTCTTATATTCTATATCTTTGGGGTAAGTCCCGTCATTGCAGCCATACCAATACCACCAATCTTCACTTTCTATTTCAAACGTATAACCTGATTGCAAAACTTCTTGAGTCTTTGTAAGTAATACTCTAGATGTGTGTTCTCCTGCGGTTAATTTAACCGGCAAATTTTCACCAGAGTTTATAGTTGCATGAAAAACACCATCGATGTAAAAATCCAAAGCTTCACCTGAATTCGTACAATTTCCATCATTAGAATTATAAAGTATACCCCAATATGAAGGGATTGCTGGTGTACATTGGGTTAATGTTAAAAGGGACAGTAAGCAGAAAATAAATAC
>DASRME010000257.1:0-12447 GCA_035648095.1 Atribacterota bacterium
CAAATAGAAACCGTGGAGGTGCTAAAAATGAAAATTAATAAGGCAAAATTAGTTAGCCTGTTAATTAGTGTCATGGCTTTATTATTAGCCGGTGGCGCTAAATTTAAATGGTAAAGTAGGCTAAAAATTAAGGGCTCGCCGGCCTAATTTTATTTATCTTTATAAGATTATAGGGAGATTATAATTTGTCAATAAAATTAAAATTATTTATTGGAGTAATAATCGGTTTAGCTATAGCCTTTTTTATTTATTTATTACCTTCTTTATCATTTAATTTTAATACTTGGGCAGCAATAGTCTTTTTTATTACCTTATCTATCATTGCAGAATTTATGCCAGTTGATTTACCTGTGGGGGGAAGAGTAACCATTGGTTTTCCCATAGATTTTGTAGTGATTTTAGCCTATGGCCCAGCTTGGGCAATACTTATTACTTTTTTTGGAGAAATAATAGCAGAAGCGATAACTAGGAAAACTCTTTGGTATAAAGCTCTTTTTAATGCCTCCCAATACGCTTTATCAGCAGGGATAGCTGGTATAGTATACCAAGGACTAGGAGGAGTAGTTGGTGCGGCTAATTTAAGTAATTATATAGTTCCGGCAGCAATTTGTGCTATTATTTATTTTTTGATTAATTCCAATTTATTTATGATAGTAATTTCTTTAGCTGAAAAGGTGCCCATATTATCTGTTTGGAAAAATCGAATTAGAGGGGTAATTGCTACTTATATAGCTTTAGCTCCCATAGGATTTATAATGGCGTTAGTCTATACAAGTATAGGAGTTTGGGGAATTATCCTATTTTTCTTCCCTTTATTTTTAGCCCGTCGTTCTTTTGAGTTATATACCAAGATGAGAAAAATGTATTTAGAGACTATTCGTGCTTTAGCAGCAGCTATTGATGCCAAAGACCCCTATACTAAAGGTCATTCAGAAAGAGTAGCGGAAACCTCTGTAGCTTTAGCTCAAGAACTAAATTTATCTGATCGGGACATTGAGAATATAGAATATACTGCTTTACTTCATGATATAGGAAAGATTGGCATAGCGGATAGTATTTTAGGTAAGAAAGATAGCCTAACCAGCCAAGAGTTTGATAAAATAAAAGAACATCCAATTATGGGAGCGAAGATTATAGAGCCGGTAGATTTTTTAAAGAATTCATATGAAGCAATTTATCATCATCATGAAAGATATAATGGCAAAGGCTATCCGGATGGAATAAAAAGTGAAGATATACCTATATTAGCTCGAATAATTGCCGTAGCCGATGCCTATGATGCGATGGGATCTGACCGTCCGTACCGAAAAAAGTTAAATATGGATGCAATACTCAAAGAATTAAAAAATCAATCCGGCGAACAGTTTGACCCCGAAGTAGTTAAGGCTCTTATTTCGGTTCTTGATAGAGGAAGAGAAAAATAAATGTTATATGTTTATATTGTAATTATTTCTATTATAATAGGACTGTTTCGTAATGGTCAATTAAGCAGTTTGAGTCAGATTTCGCTAAAGAGAATAGAATTAATAGTATTGGCCTGTTTAATCCAGGCTGGATTAATCTTTTTAGGATCAAAAAAAGTAAAGTTTATTAGCGATTACAGTTCTTTTATGATAATATTTTCTTATGTTGTGCTCCTATCGGCGGTCTGGTCTAATTTAAAATTACAAGGAATGAAGATTATCGCCACGGGAATAATGCTTAATTTTATAGTTATTACGGTAAATGGCGGGCATATGCCGGTGTTGTTGAACAGTTTATATAAGGCAGAATTAAATGATTTTGCCCTCGTATTAAAAGAAGGAATTTATGTTACACATACTCTGATAACTGAAAAAACCTTATTTGCATTTTTAGCCGATATTTTCCCCTTATCTTCCCCATTTCCTGACCCTTCAGTGGTAAGCGCAGGGGATTTTTTAATGTTTTATGGAGTGTTCAGCTTAATTCAAAATGCAATGTTGAAAAAAGAAATGAATCCAGAAACCTAATTAGTGTTGAGTATCGAGTGTATAATATAAAGTGAAAAGGAAAGAGATAGAGCGGATAGCGGATAATTTTTAGTTTTATATTGAATTGGTTACCCGGTTAGTTAGTCAATGAGTTAACGGACAGGTGAGACCCTGTCCTACCAATGACTGAATTAAGCCCAACCAACCAGCTGACTAAATGGCAAATTTCTAATAATAACTCTAAAGCAAAACTAAAATTAAAAATATAAATTATTGAATGAAAAAGGAATTTATAAATTATGTTTGATTGGACTAAAAAGATATTTGGTAATCTCAACGAAAGAGAATTAAAAAAAATGCAACCAATTGTAGAAAAGATAAGCAGTTATGAGCCAAATATTTCAAAATTGAATGATGAGAAATTAAAAAGTAAAACTACTGAATTTAGGGAGAGATTAAGTAAAGGAGAAACTCTGGATGATATTCTTCCTGAAGTTTTCGCGGTCGTTCGGGAAGTAGCTCGACGAGTTACCGGAATGAGACCTTTCGATGTTCAGCTTATAGGAGGAATTGTTTTATACCAGGGCAATATAGCCGAGATGGCCACCGGAGAAGGTAAAACTTTGGTAGCTACTATGCCGGCTTATTTAAATGCTTTGAACGGCAATAGTGTGCATATTGTTACTGTAAATGATTACCTGGCTAAACGAGATAGGTATTGGATGGGTGAAATTTATGAGTTCTTAGGATTAAAAGTAGGTTTAATCCAACATGATATGAGAATCGATGAACGGAAGAAAGCTTATGAAGCAGATATAACCTATGGGACTAATAATGAATTTGGTTTTGATTATTTAAGAGATAATATGGCAGTTCGTCTGGAAGACGTAGTTCAAAGAGGTTATCATTTTGCTATTGTTGACGAAGTAGACAGTATTTTAATTGATGAAGCCAGGACTCCTTTAATTATTTCTGGTCCTTCCGAGGAATCATCAAAAATATACCAGCAGACAAACAGAATTGCTACTCGATTACAGGAAGAAGTAGATTATAAAGTATATGAAAAGGAAAAGACGATCACTATAACCGAAGAAGGAGTTACCCGGATCGAAGGGTTGTTACAGATAAATAATCTATATGATGAAAAAAACATAAATGTCCAACATCATATTATCCAAGCCCTAAAGGCACAAAGATTATTTAAAAGAGATGTTGATTATATAGTAAAAGATGGAGAAGTGATTATCGTAGATGAATTTACTGGAAGGTTAATGTTTGGGAGACGATATAGTGATGGTCTTCACCAAGCTATTGAGGCAAAAGAGGGAGTAGTGATTGCTGGTGAAAATCAAACTCTGGCTACTATAACTTTCCAGAATTATTTTAGATTATACAAAAAACTTAGTGGTATGACCGGTACAGCTAAGACTGAAGAAGAGGAATTTATCCATATCTACAACCTACCGGTCGTGGTAATTCCTCCCAATAAAAAATTAATCAGGAATAATTGTACAGATGTTATCTATAGGACTGAAAGAGAAAAGTTTAGAGCAGTTATTAAAGAGATAGTTGAAGTTCACAAGATGGGGAGATCTATTTTGGTAGGGACAGTATCAATCGATAAGTCAGAAACATTGAGTAAATTATTAAAGAAAGAAAATATTGAACACAACGTCCTGAATGCAAAAAATCACGAAAGAGAAGCAGAGATAATAACCCAAGCAGGTCAAGGTAGGAATGTAACTATTTCCACTAATATGGCTGGACGAGGAACTGATATTGTATTGGGTGAAGGAGTGGCTAAATTAGGAGGTTTGCATGTAATAGGAACCGAGAGACATGAAAGCAGGCGTATTGATAATCAATTAAGGGGTAGATCAGGAAGACAGGGCGATCCTGGCTCTTCTCGCTTTTTCCTTTCCTTGGAAGATAATCTCATGCGACTTTTTGGTTCTGATAGAATATCGGGAATTATGGAAAAATTAGGCATGGAGGAGGATATTCCCATCGAGCATCCTTTAGTAACCAGATCAATAGAGAGTGCTCAAAAAAAAGTAGAGGGAAGGAATTTTGAGATAAGAAAACAGCTTTTAGATTTTGATAATGAAATGGAATATCAAAGGAAGGTAATCTATGAGCAACGGAGAATGGTTTTAGAAAGTAAAGATGTTAAAGAGCATATTTTAGAGATGGCAAAAGATACAATTGAAGATATATTGCAAAGCTACACTAATAAAGAAATATATCCGGAAGAATGGGATTGGTCAGGTCTTAAAGATCATGTTAACCAAATTTTCGCTATTTCATTGAGTATTCCTCAGGAAGAAATTCCTAAGTTATCTCTTACTAAATTGAAAGATATTCTAATAGAAAAAGCCTTTAATATATATGAATTACGGGAAAAAGAATTTACACCACCCTTGATGAGACAAATTGAGACGATGATTGTGCTCCGGGTAGTAGATCGTGAATGGAAAGATAATCTTCGACGTTTAGATGAATTAAAACAGGGGATAGGACTTAGGGCTTATGGACAGAAAGACCCATTGATGGAGTATCATTTTGAAGCGAATAACATGTTTCAAGATATGGTCAACAGCATAAAAGAAGAAGTAGTAAAAATTATTTATAAAGTCAAGCTTAAAAAAGAAGAATCTCAAGGAATTAACCGGGCTAGAAGAGAAGATTCTACTCCTATGATTAATAATCAAATAAAAAAATCACCTTTTAATAAAAGGGAAGGATTGGGAAAGGTAGAAGAAGAAAAGAAAAAAAAGATAGGGAGAAATGACCTTTGTCCTTGTGGCAGTGGATTAAAGTATAAACATTGTTGTGGAAAAAATATATAATATAATTATTTAAAACTCCTTTGATGATTATTTCGCTTTATAGAAAAATTATAAATTAGATTACTTATCAAAATTTTAAATGGCGGAGTAATCTAATTTTATTTTAAGCATAAAAGTGGGAAAATTTTAACGGGGTTAAAAATTAAAATTAAAAAATAATGGAAATAGAGAGAAAGGTGGATAAAATGATAGAGGAATTGCAAAATAAACTGAAACAACTTCATAAAAAAATAGACGAAATGGGGACTTATCTTTGACTTATCTGTAAAAGAAAGTGAAGTAAAAAAATTAGAAAAAGAAATATCCAAAGAATCTTTTTGGTCTAATAAAGAAAATGCCCAGGAAATTACAAGAAAAGTTAAGGAACTAAAAAATACCATAGATGAATTTAATGAATTAAA
Source organism: Atribacterota bacterium (assembly GCA_035648095.1). Lineage (GTDB taxonomy): Bacteria > Atribacterota > Phoenicimicrobiia > Phoenicimicrobiales > Phoenicimicrobiaceae > Sediminicultor. Next base: position 5,203 of record DASRME010000257.1, read on the forward strand.
AAATAACTTAGAAGAATTAGTGATACTCTTAGAGCTCAACCTGGAAGAAGATAGAAAAGACATTTGGGAAGAGATAGAACAAAAAGTTGAGATTTTAGAAAAGGATATTGAAAGAAAAGAATTAATTGTTTTACTTGATAGCAAATATGATACCAATAATGCTATAGTGACTATTCGGTCAGGTGCTGGTGGTACAGAATCTCAAGATTGGGTAGAAATGTTGCTACGCATGTATTTAAGGTGGGCAGAAAAAAACGGATATATATCTAAAATAGTTGAAATATCATCAGGCGATGAAGCCGGAATAAAGAATGTTACTTTTACAGTTAGTGGAAACTATGCTTTTGGATATATAAAAGCCGAAAAAGGAATACATCGTTTGGTTAGAATTTCTCCATTTGATGCCAATAGGAGAAGGCATACCTCTTTTGCCTCAGTAGAAGTTATCCCTGAAATCGATCAAGAAGTAGAGATTGAGATTAAGGAATCAGATTTAAGGATAGATACTTATCGAGCTACGGGTGCAGGTGGTCAGCATGTGAATACTACTGATTCTGCTGTAAGGATAACTCATTTGCCAACCAATATTGTAGTGCAATGTCAAAATGAAAGATCTCAATATAGTAATAAAATGACTGCAATGAATATTTTACGTGCAAGGTTATTTGATCATTATCAAGAGGAAAAGGCGGAAGATTTAAAAGAGATTAGAGGGAAAAAAAGAGACATTGCTTGGGGAAGCCAAATACGTTCTTATGTATTTCATCCTTATCAAATGGTTAAAGACCACCGAACAGAAGTAGAAAGTGGGAATTTACAAGCGATTATGGATGGTGAAATAAATTGTTTTATTGATGCTTATTTAAAGAGCAAGAAAAAGAGTGAATGATAACTAAGCAGGAGAAGTACCTTGTTTATTGATAACAATAAAAAATTGCCCTGCAGTATTATTTAAAAACAATAATAGATATTTTAAAAATATTATGAAAGGCTGATGTCGATGAAGATTGTAGCTTGTATAAAACAAGTTCCCGAGATGAGTGAGGTAATGATTGATCCTGAAACTCATACCTTAAAAAGGAAAGGAGTGCCTTCTATTATTAATCCTTTTGATGAAAATGCGGTAGAAGAGGGTTTAAAAATTAAAGAAAAATATTCGGGAGAATTGATTGTGGTTACCATGGGTCCTCCACAGGCGGAGGAAGCCTTAAGAAGATGCTTAGCTATGGGTGCAGATGAAGCAGTTTTCATATCAGACAAAGCCTTTGCTGGTTCTGATACTTTAGCTACTGCCTATACTTTATCTTTAGTTATTAAACAATTAAAACCAGATTTAATTATCTGTGGTAAACAGGCCATTGACGGAGATACTGCTCAAGTTGGACCTGAACTGGCAGAACAGTTAGGAATATCTCAGGTAACTTATGTAAAAAAAGTAGAAATATCTGAGGATAAGAAGAAAATAATTTTACATAGAGAGACAGATGATGGTTACGAAATCATTCAGTGCAAATTACCTGTATTAATTACTGTGTTGAAAATTCTAAATGAACCTCGTTATCCGAGTATTAGAGGAATTTTAATGGCTAAGAAAAAGGGGATTAAAGTTATAAAAGCAGTTGACCTAAAAGTAGATCCTGTTAAGTTAGGTGCCGATGGTTCACCTACTCAAGTAGTGAATATTTTTACTCCGCAACAACATCAAAAGGGTAAGATATTGAAGCTTGAACCAAAAGATGCAGTAAAAAATATTATAAATTTCTTACAAGATGAAAAGCTATTTTAAGAGAGGACGATTTAATTTGGCGGAGATAATTGTAGACAAAAATAAATGTAATGGATGTGGAAAATGTGTTAATCTATGTCCCTTTAATCAGATAATCATAGTTCAAAAATTAGCGATAATAGAGGCAGGATGTACTATGTGTGGAGTGTGTCAAGAATTATGTCCTACCGGGGCTATTACTATCAAAAGAGAAAGATTGAGCAATGAAGATTACTCGAATTATCGTGGAATTTGGGTATTTATCGAACAACATCAAGGGACAATTAAGCCCGTTTCTTTAGAGCTTCTGGGCAAAGCTAAAGAGTTAGTTAATAAATTAAATCAAGAAATAGCAGTTGTATTAGTAGGAGATGAGGTTTCTCATTTAGTAAACGATTTATCTTCCTATGAAATTCATAAAATATATTTAGTCGAAAACAAGGTTTTAAAAAGTTATACTACTGATGCTTATACCCAGATATTGGTTAGTCTTGTTTCTCAATATAAACCTAACATTTTATTAATTGGAGCAACTAATATCGGAAGGGATTTAGCCCCCCGGGTTGCGGCTCGGCTTCGAGTTGGGCTAACTGCTGACTGTACCGATTTAGATATTACCGAAGAGGGATATCTACTTCAAACCAGACCTGCTTTTGGAGGAAATATAATGGCCCAGATATTATGTAAATATACTCGTCCTCAGATGGCTACAGTAAGACCCAATGTATTTAAGAAATCGAGACCCTGCTCAAATTTTCAATCTCCGGAAATAATTAAAGTAGAGGCGAAATTGAACCTTTTATCCATTCGGACTAAAATAATAGAAGTCATAAAAGAAGTTACTGAAGTAGCTAATTTAGAAGAAGTGGATATTATTGTATCCGCAGGGAGAGGGTTGGGCTCACCTGATAATCTTTATTTAGTGAGGGAATTAGCAAAAATATTAGGGGCAGCAGTTGGTGGTTCTCGGGCAATTGTTGATGCCGGATGGTTATCCCATCATCAACAAGTTGGCCAATCCGGGAAAACAGTAGCTCCTGAATTATACCTTGCCTGTGGTATTTCCGGTGCTATTCAGCATTTAGTGGGCATGCAGACTTCCAAGAGAATTGTTGCCATTAACAAAGACCCAGAGGCGCCAATATTTAAGATTGCAACTTTAGGAATTATAGGAGATCTGTTTAAAGTAATTCCCCTGCTAATTGAGGATTTAAAGAAGATTAAAAATATTGTATAGGTGGTCACTAACTAACCATTTAATCAGATTAATTGGTTAAATGGTAAAATGTGGGAATTAAATTTTACTTCAAGGAGATCAAAATGATTAAAACTTATAATCCCAAAGAAACCAAGAAGTGGTTGGAATATTCTTCTTTATTGGTGGGAATGATCATAATAATATGGGGAGTTATCAGTCGCCAAACTATTTTATTAGTTTTAGGTTTTTTCTTTATATTGGTTGTGTCTAATAAAACTGAAATAATTATTGATAAAAAAGGGATATTGATAATTACTACGACATTGTTTTTAATGAAAAGAAAAGATAGGTTAAATTTTAAAGAAATGGACTCCATAGATATTAGAGAAGGAACAGAAAAATCTTTAGTATATTTCATGAGGGGATGGAAGGGTAGAAAGATATTGATTGATACAGTTGATTTAAATAAATTAATAGATTATATAAAAAATGAAAATTCTGATTTAATAAAATAATACCTATATCTTATGTCGTATATAGTATGTAGCAAAGGAAGGAAAGAGTTACTTAATTATCTGTTAATGAGTTAAAAAAAATAAAAAATCAATTAGTATATAGTATACAGAATGAATCAAAGGATACGGAATCTTTATTTCCTCTCACAGAAAATCAGGGTAAGGGGGAAACAAACGAAATACGCAATACGATATACTATATGCTAATAAATAAAGGAGATAAATTAATGTTAATTGATAAAAAAGTCAGTAATTTTTTAGATGAATTAGCTTCTAATTCACCAACTCCTGGCGGAGGGAGTGTCGCTGCATTAGTCGGAGCATTGGGAGCAGCTTTAATTTCAATGGTAGGTAATCTAACTATTGGTAAAAAGAAATATGAAGGCGTGGAAGAAGATTTTAAGGAAATTATTAGTTCTTCGGAAAAATTGCGATATGAATTAAGTCGATTAATAGAAGAGGATGTTAAAGTTTTTAACGATTTTATGGCAACTTACAAGATGCCCAAGGAAACCGAAGACGAAAAAAAAGTAAGAGCAGAGAAAGTACAAGAATCACTAATTGAGGCAGCCAAAGTGCCCCTTAGAGTAGCTTACAAATGTTTGGATATCATGATTCTTTCCCAAGAGACTGCAGAGAAGGGTAATATTAATGTAATAAGTGATGCCGGAGTTGCAGCATTAATGGCAGAAGCAGCATTGGAGAGCGCCATGCTAAATGTAAAGATAAATTTGAAAATGATTAAAGACGAGAAAGTAAGAACAGAACTTTCCTCTTCCATAAAAGAAATATTATTAAAAGAAAAAGGACAGAAAGAAAAAGTATTAAGAATAGTGGAGCAGAAAATAAGATAAAAAAATTGTTTAAAGACAAGAGCGCATTAAAATAAAAAATAAATGAATCCCTAATCTAAATAGTAAAAAAACTAGAGGGTTAGATATGTTTTTAAAATATGTCTAACCCTATTTTATTGCATACTCTAAAAAATAAATAAATAATATTAAATTTTTTAAAAAAAGAAGGGTTTTTAAAATTTATGTAGAATACTATATAATAGATGGGGATGTTATATTAATAAATATATTGTTCAATTTTTGCGTTTCATCCTTTTTATTAATTTAAAATTGGGGAGATATAAATTAAATTCTAAAAAAGAGATAAATTATATTGATTAAACCTCACATATAAAAGATAATTAAAAAATTCAGTAAAAGTCAAAAATTAATTGCTACATATTTGTTGAAACATTCCGATAAGGCTGCCTTTTTTACTGCCGCTAATTTAGAGATAGTACCAGGAGTTAGTGGGTTTACCATTGTAAGATTTGCTGATTTATTTGACTATAAAGGATATCATGCTTTACAAAAAAACTTGCAGAATAGGATTAAAATAAACTAAATTCTGTCAGTCGCCTAAAAAATTATAGAAACAACTAGCTAATGGTGGGAAAAGTATTTTATATGAAGTTTTCAGTAATGATATTAATAATATCCAAAATACTATAAAAAATATTTCTCGAGAATATTTTAATAAATTAGTAGAATAAATATTGAAGGCAGATTTTAAATATATTGTAAGTCTAAGAATAGCTACTTAATTATCTGGCGCAAGTGTATTTGCCAAGAGTAATCTAAATTCTTTTATTGATTCTTTTATCGCACTTTTGAGTTTGATGGATGCTTTAGTAACTGCAGTAGGAGTAAAAAGAAAAATGGCGAATTTATAATCTTTATCTCAATTAGAAGAAATTTTGGGGAAATATATCCTATTTTATTAATGCTATTTTTTAAATTATTGTTAGTTTTACTCAAAAATTAGGAAAACATAAATTATTTTATGGAGGGAGGAAAAAGAGTAAAATGAAAAATAAATTGATTGGAAAACTCTGGAGGGAAAATCCAGATATTTTTAAAATTTTAAAAGAAAATAATGATTTAAAAGAAGTAAGGCAAAAACTCTTTGAATTTTCCAAGGCTTTAGAGTGGAAACATAGAGAAGGAAAAGAAGTTTTACATAAATTAGGATATGCTGCCGCATTGGAATCGATAAAAGTATTCAATAACTTTATTTCCCTTCGAAATGAGAGGATTGCCGGTTTTAGCACTTTGGATTATTTATGGAGTCTTACTAAAGACAATCACAAGATAATTGAAGAAATTAACCCTGGTTTTTTAGAAGAGTTTATTCACCTTTTTAAAGCTATGAAAGGGAAAGCCGAGATTTCTTCAGGATGGCTAAGACCATTGCTGGAAAAAAATGGGGTAAAAATACCTGACTTTGCTGAGGTTAAAGGGAGAGAAGCAGGAAAATCTCGTTCAAATTATTTAGATAAACTTTATGAAAAAGTTCATGTTTTTATCAACCGTTATCCTTCCGGATGTGATGAAGAACTGATGAAAGAAAGAGAAGGAAATCGTCAGAAAATATTAGATTATTTTGGAGCAAGCATAGACGACTGGAATGACTACTATTGGCACTTGAAACACATATTCCAAGATAAGGATGATTTAAAAAATCTCAAGAAATTAGTTCCTCTTACTAAGGATGACATTAATGCAGCTGAGATTGCTGTTGAAAATAAAATACCTTTTGGAATCACACCTTACTATCTTTCTTTGTTCGATTTTTCCCGCAGTGATAGAAAAAATGATTATCAAGTAAGATCCCAAGTTATTCCCCCTATACGATATGTAACCTTAATGAAAGAACATTGTAAAGAAAAATCGCATTACTTTGATTTTATGGGCGAACAAGATACTTCACCGGAGAAATTAATTACCAGAAGATATCCCATGATTTCTATTCTTAAACCTTATGATACTTGTCCGCAAATTTGTGTTTATTGTCAAAGAAATTGGGAAATAACTGGGCCAATGATGCCTGAAGCGATGCCAAGCAAGCGATCATTGGATAAAGCTTTAGATTGGTTTGCTAAGCATACTTCCATGAGAGATGTGTTAATTACGGGTGGAGACCCTCTGGTTTTAGATAACAAACAGATAAAGTATATTATGGATAGATTATGCCAGATGGAACATGTAATAAATATCAGGTGGGCCAGTAGAACTCTTGTTACCCTCCCCATGAGAATAACTGATGAACTAGCCAAGCTGATAGGAAGTTATTTGAAGCCAGGAAAGAGGAATATCTGTGTTGTTACCCATATTGAGGGAACCTCTGAAGTTACCCCGGAATTAGTAGAGGCAGTAATGAAGTTTAGAAGACAGGGGATAAGTGTCTACAATCAATTAGTATATACCCTGGAAACTAGCAGAAGATTTCAAAATGTAGCAACAAGGATAGCGATGAAAAAAGCAGGGGTAGATCCTTATTATACTTTTTATCCTAAAGGAAAAGAAGAAACCGAAGATTATCTTGTTCCCGTTGCTCGCTTGTGGCAAGAAAGAGAAGAAGAGGCAAGATTATTACCAGGTCAATTCAGAACTGATAAACCGGTCTTTAATGTTCCTCGATTAGGCAAGAATCATGTTAGGGCGTGGCAGGATAGAGAATTGATAGGATTAAATAAAGAGGGTCAAAGAATATATTTATGGCATCCATGGGAAAAGGGCATAGCTTCGGTTGAGCCATATATATATAAAGATCTCTCCATTTATAAATATCTTCAAGAGCTTGCTAAGAGAGGAGAAGATATCGAAGAATACAAATCCATTTGGTATTATTATTAAACAAACTTCCAAGAAATAAAATTGACTACAGGAGGTGGCATAAAAAGTTATAAGTGAATTAAGCTCGATGTTCATAGC
>DASRME010000258.1:0-5802 GCA_035648095.1 Atribacterota bacterium
ATTTCATACCGACGCAACCCATTCTTTTATGAGAATGGCAATCGATGTAAAAAAGATACCGGTAGATTTAATTTCAGTCGCTGCTTATACCATCCATGGTCCCAAAGGGATTGGCGGCCTTTATATTCGCAAAGGCACGCCTTTAACCAAATGGATGGACGGAGGTTTTCAAGAATTTAACCGAAGAGCGGGTTTGGAAAATATTCCTGCTGCCATAGGTTTTGCGCGAGCGGTTGAATTGGTCACTACCAAAGAGAATAAACAATTAATTTCTCTCAGAGATCATTTAATTAGTCATATTTTAGCAGAAATTCCCCAAACTACTTTAAATGGACACCCTGAAAGGAGAACACCTCAAAATGCAAATATCACCTTTCATTTTATAGAAGGGGAATCCATTACCTTGCATTTAGATATGCATGGTTTTGCGGTAAGCACCGGTTCAGCATGTTTCAGTCGTTCACTGGAAGCTAGCCATGTTATTTTAGGTATTGGTGGAGATCATGAAAGAGCCCACGGATCCATTCGTTTTACCTTGGGACGATATAATAACTTGGAAGAGATAGACGAATTAATAAAGACAATGAAAGAAATTATTAGTGAATTAAGAAAAATCAGTCCTTTGGGCAAAGATTAAAAGGAGGTTTAATTTAATGAAATTTCCCTATAATGAAAAAGTACTGGAACATTTTCGTCATCCTCGTAATGTTGGAAAAATTGAAAATGCAGATGGAAAAGCCATGGAAGGAAGTCCTGCCTGTGGAGATATGGTATCGGTTCAAATTAAAGTAGATGAAAAAACAAAGCGAATTCAGGATATCAAATTTGAATCCTACGGCTGTGCTTCAAATATTGCCACAGGTTCGATTATTACTGAATTGGCCAAAGGAAAGACTTTGGAGGAGGCAAAAAAAATCAGCTGGAAACAGGCATCAGATGAATTAGGTGGCCTTCCTGCCATAAAGGTACACTGTTCTGTATTGGCAGTTGAGGGTTTACGTTCAGCCATCAGAAATTATGAGGAAAAACACGGTCTGGTAACCGATAAAACCCCCACTACCATAGAAACCATCGAGAAGAGATTAAGGAAAGTTATGAATCCCTTAAGCGGTCTTGATTTGGTAGGTACCAAATTAATTAAGAAAATAGAACTAAAAGAAGGAGAAGTTAAAATAGATATTGACCTGCCGGAAAATCATCAATTTGTCAACTCAATCAAAGAAGAGATAAAGGAAAAGGTTGAAACCTTACATGATGTTAAAAAAGTATTGATAAGCTTTAGCGGATAATATAATTGATAAAAGGGAACGATTCTATTTTTTATTCCAATTAAAAAAGAACCGTTTCCTTTTATTTTTTAGGATTTTTTTCCCAAAAAAGAAGGATTCTAATTTTATTTGCAGTATATAAAATAAAAAATCAACATATCATCCAACACTTGTGATCACTCGTTTTTTAGCAGACCCTCAAGCTACTGAAGCTGGAGATACCTGTACTTTTAAGGAAGGAAGGTGAGAAAAAATGAATTTTGAGGTTTTATCAAAAAAAATTGGGAGTCGGTTGAAAAATATACCATTACTTTGGGATGCCCAATCAGCTGTATTAGTACTTTCTCGCGAAGGTTACCCTTTATGGAAGCAGAGCAGCGAGTGGCATGATTTTTATTTTCAGTATCTATGCGAAAAGTATTTACCCCAAATAGTACCTATGCATAAAGATGTATGCGGGACCACTTTTTTTGATGGTATACACGATCTCTCACCAGATTTTGAACAAAAAATAACAAACAAAAATTCAAAAAAGTCAACAGAGAAAGACATTTTGCCAAAAACTTATTCTGATGAGTTTAATTCCTTTTTATAATTATATAATTAAAGATGATATTGAGATGCCCTTAGAGAAGACAGAGAATACATATGACTTCACAATTTCATTAAATAGTGATAGAATAAAAAAAATGTAGACATGGGTTATGAAAATGTCAAATAAACTAAACATACATGATAAGAAGGCATTTTAAATTGTGAAACATAACCCTGAAACTTATCATATATATAATAGGAGGAATAAAAATGAATATTTATAAATATGCCATGAAGATGGAAAAGGACAGTGAAAATTATTATCGTGAACTTGCTAACAAAACAGGTGATGTAGGGCTCCGGAATATATTAAAAATGTTAGCAGATGACGAGGTTAAACATTATAACATTATCCAACAAATGATGAAAACCGATATTACTGCAGAATTAGCAGAAACAAATATATTAGAGAATGCTAAGAATATCTTTATTAAAATAAAAGGAAAAAAAATAGTATTTGACTTTGATTTACCACAGATAAATTTCTACCGCCAGGCTCAGAAGATTGAAGAAAAAAGTTATAAGTTTTATCTGGAAATGAGTGATAAAGTGGAGATCGAATTACAAAGGACAATATTTTTAAAGTTAGCAGAACAAGAAAAAAAGCATATGTTCCTACTGGGAAACTTAGTTGAATTTGTTTCCAGACCCGAGACATGGATTGAAAATGCAGAATTTAATCATTTGGATAAGTATTAAGATAAAAAATTATAGGGTAATAAAAAATCATACTTTAGGGAATCAAGATGTTTAAATTTCTCGGTCATCGAAATTTTATCTTACCACTGGCCTTCGTTCTGGGTTTCACCTGCCCTCAACTGGCTCAATGGACAAAATCATTGACTGTTCCCGCTCTGGCACTGGTAATGACCGTCTCCATTGTTCAAATTCCGACCCGGCAAATGTTAAAATGGAAAAATATGGCTAAACCCCTTGCTATCGGAATATTTTTCAATTATCTATTGTTGGGTTCACTGCTCCTTATATTAAATCAGTGGTTCATTTTTGAAGATCCTATAAGAATCGGAATGATTCTAGTCGCCTCGGCACCCCCGGGCGTAGCAGTAATCCCCTTTACCTCCTTATTAGCGGGAAATTCAATTTTATCTCTATTTGCCACTTTTGGTACTTATTTATCGTCAATTTTTATTATGCCAGGCTTAATCTTGTTATTAACCGGTGCTGAAGCATTTCCTTTGTCCAAGCTGATCTTCACTCTGTTCGAATTGATTATTTTACCCATCGTATTTTCCCGTCTACTGCTTTTTAGCCGTTTTTATCAATCAATTATTTCCTGGAAAGGAACCATGATTAATTGGGGTTTCTTTGTGGTTATCTTTACCGCAATCGGATTGAATCAAAAAACCCTCCTGGAACAGCCGAATATCTTAATGAAAGTATCATTGATTGCTTTTACCGCCACTTTTCTGGGGTTTATTCTATTAAATATCATTTTAAAAAAAATGGGAATAAATCAAAAAGATCGAACCTCGATGATACTTTTAGGGACTATTAAAAACTCCGGATTTGCAGCAGCCATTGCCTTAACGCTATTTGATGAAACCACCTCTATTCCCGCAGCAATTTTCAGTGCAGTTTATGCCCTTTATATGATATGGCTGGGAGGTAAACATCAGACAAAATAATTCAGTCTAATCGCATCAAAACATTAACAGTCATTGGCTGCAAATTTTCTTGAAAGGAGAAATGATGATGGGTAAAAACAAAAAAAGTTTTTCAGTTACTGGAATGACTTGTGTTTCCTGTGCTAACCGAGTAGAAAGTTCTTTAAAAAAAATTAAAGGTGTAGAATTTGCTTCTGTCAATCTGGCTACTGAAAGTGCTTTCTTAATCAGTGAAAAAGAAATATCTTTAGAAAGCGTAAAAAAGGCGGTAGAAGAAGCGGGATATGGTATTTCTACTGAACCACCGGAAGACTTAGAAAAGAAAAGATACCAAATTGCCAGAAAAAATCTTTTATTCTCCTATATAATTACTATTCCTCTGTCTGTGTTAATGATCTTTAATATGATTGGTTATACTGTGCCTTATTTTGTGCTGATAGAATTAATCTTTGGGGGGATAGTAATTTTTTATAGTGGTAGAGAAACTATCAAGGGTGCATGGATAGCACTTATCCATTTTCACACCAATATGGATACCCTCATTTTTATTGGTTCACTTGCTTGCTGGAGCACTGCTTTATTGCATTCATTAAAATTTCCCATCATCTCTTTCGGAACCATAGGTACGATGATTATCGCTATCCACCTCACCGGTCGATTCATTGAATCGCATCTTCGGGACAAAGCAGCAAAAGAAATAAAGGCACTGATAAAGCTTCAGGCAAAGGAAGCTACAGTCATATTTTCCCACGGAGAAGATACCGTTCCTATAGAAGCGGTTAAAGTTGGATTTTTGGTCTTGGTCAAACCCGGAGAGAGGATTCCCATAGACGGAAAAGTTGAAGACGGCCTTTCTTCAGTAGATGAATCCATGATTAGCGGTGAATCTCTGCCGGTAAGCAAAAAGAAAGAAAGCCAGGTAACAGGTGGGTCTTTGAATCTTACCAGTATTTTAAAAATAAGGGTTGATAAAGTGGGGGAAGAATCTTTTCTCTCCCAGATGATCGATTTAATAAAAGAAGCCCAGGGAACCAAGATCCCTATTCAGGCTTTAGCCGATAGAATTACTCTTTGGTTTGTGCCCACAATTATTATTTTGGCATTAGTAAGCGGTATAAGCTGGTATTTGGGATTTAATGAATTTCAAGGGTTTCTTTCTTATACTAGAAAATTTTTTCCCTGGATATTAAATACCGATAGTTCACTTTCTTTTGCAGTATTTGCTTTTATTTCTACTATCGTTATTGCCTGTCCTTGTGCTTTGGGATTGGCTATCCCCATGGCTTTGGTTTCCGGAACTGGTCTGGCAGCGAAAAAGGGATTGATTATTAGGAATGCAGAAGCCATTCAGACTTCCAAGGACATCAGAATAGTCATGACAGATAAAACCGGTACTATCACTCTTGGCCACCCTCATGTAGCTGATCACACGCTTCCCGAAGAAGAAATGAAAATTGTTGCGGGTATCGAAAGCAATTCTAATCACCCTTTAGCCAAGGCAATATCCTCTTTTCAAAAATCAACCATAAAAACGGAAAAAATTGAAGAAATAAGCGGTGAAGGGATTAGGGCAGTTGTAGAAGGCGATGAATATTTTATCGGAAAACCTAAGTTTCCTGAAAAATATCTAAGCCAACTTAAAGAAGGAAAGATTGTCGTTGAGGTGATAAAGAATGGCGAGAATATTGGTTCAATCATCATCGAAGATCCCATTCGTGAAGATTCAAAACTTGCTGTATCAAAGCTAAAAAATTTAGGTATTGCTCCCATTATGCTTACCGGTGATAACCGTGAAACTGCCCAGGCCATCGCTCGCCGGGTGGGAATAGAAAAAGTATACTCTGAAGTGAAACCTCAGGATAAACTAAATATTATTAGAGAATATCAACAGAAAGGTTCTAAAATATTAATGGTTGGAGATGGGATTAATGATGCAGCTTCCCTTAAGGGAGCAGATATTGGCGTAGCTATCGGAGAAGGCGCTGATCTGGCTGTTGATAATGCAGACATGGTGATAGTAAAAGGAGGATTATCCCGAATCGTTGACAGTATCGAAATATCACAAAAGACTTTTCGGATTATTAAACAAAATCTTTTCTGGGCTTTTTTTTACAATGGCCTGATGATTCCTTTGGCCATGGCCGGATTTTTACATCCGGCAATAGCTGAAGGCACTATGGCTGTAAGTTCCATCACGGTTATTTTAAATTCATTAAGAATAAAATAGAACAATATTTAAGAAGATGATTCTTTCATCTTAAGGGAAACATAGTTTTTCGGATTTGTCTACAATATTCTAGTATTTATTTAAAAGG
>DASRME010000259.1:0-3236 GCA_035648095.1 Atribacterota bacterium
ATATTATTTATGTATATATTGTTATTTTCTCTCACCTTACAAGTGTCCGGCAGGTACATCAATTTTATTCCCAGGTATCTTTGGACGCTTGAAGTGGTTAATTTTTCACTCATTTGGCTTATATTTTTAGGTTCTATCACAGGCTTACGAGGTAGAAAACATTTTTTTGTTGATATTTTTGGAGAAAAAATGAGCTCTGGCTCGAGAAAGCGGTTAGAAAAGTGGGTTAATATTAGCTATTTCTTTGCAGTGGGTTCAGTAACTTTAGTCTTTATTTTTTATGGTTATCAGTACTTTGTAGATTGGGGTCTTATTCAGCGTTCAGAGTTAACCGGAATGAATTTAGGTTGGGTTTATGTGTCTGTTCCTTTTGCCGGAATTTCATGGCTCATTTTTTTAGTTGAAGACTTTTATAAGACATATTTTCTCAATAGGGCATTTTTAAAAAGACAAGGAAGGTGAAAATAGAAAAATGAGTAATGCATTTGTTGTAACAGTCACGATGTTTGGTTTATTAATCGGATTCATAATTTTAAAGGTACCGATTAGTTACTCTTTGGCCTTTGCTGTTCTCCCTATTTTGTTTTTAACACCTCGTATTACCCCGGTCATGCTGTTATCCCGGATGATGATTCAATATGGTGCAATTATGCTTATTTGCATTCCTTTTTTCTTGTTAGCTGCCTACACTATGAATAAATCGGGCATTACAAAAAAGTTAATTCGTTTTTCCCAGGCTTTAGTAGGGTGGTTGCCTGGTGGATTAGGCCATATTAATGTTTTAGCCAGTATGTTCTTCGCTGGAATTTCTGGTTCTTCCAATGCTGATGTTGCCGGGATAGGAGGGGTTTTGATTCCAGCCATGATCAAAGAGGGGTATGATAAAAACTTTACAGTTGCGGTAACAGCTTGCTCGGCAGTTATGGGCAATATTATACCACCTAGTATAATGATGTTGGTATGGGGAAGTACACTGAGTACCTCTATTTCAGGTTTATTTCTTGCCGGTTTCGTCCCAGGCGTGATGATTGGCATTTCCCAGATGATTCTCGTTTATATTTATGCTCGCAAGAGAAAATATCCCATGATGGCAAAATTTAATTTTAAAGAAGTTTCAGCCAGTTTTAAAGAGTCAATACTGGCTCTTTTTACACCAGTCATTATTATTGGTGGAATAATCGGGGGTTTTGTTACACCCACTGAAGCTTCTTTATTGGCAGCGATTTATGCTTTAATATTGGGCATTATTATATATCGTTCTTTACCTTTAAAAGGAGTATCTCCTCTTTTATTAGAAACAGGGCAAATGGCTTCCCTGGTCCTATTTGCAGTGGGAACTGCCTCGATCTATGGATGGGTGCTGGCTTATTTTAAGATACCCCAATTTTTAGTCAACACAATTGGTTCCTTGACAACTTCTCCCACGGTTATGTTGTTTTTAATTGTTTTAGTATTTTTATTTGTCGGTACTTTTTTGGATGCAGTACCTGCTATCATCATATTAGGCCCCCTTTTACAGCCATTAGCTGAACATGTAGGCATTCATCCTCTTCATTTCGGAATTGTCGGTGTTATGTCAATAGCCTTTGGTCTAGTAACGCCTCCCTATGGATTATGTCTTTTAATTGCTAGCCAAATAGCTGGAATCAATTGCATGCAAGCTATTAAAGAAGTCGGAGTATTCTTATTGGCCATGCTAATAGTATTAACCATTGTGATTTTTTTTCCCATGGTATCCCTATATATTCCAAAATTATTTTTACCCTATTTATTCTAACAGAGTCTTTTTATTATTTATACATCATTTTGGTCGACTAAATTGAATAAGCTAAAGCAAACATCTTAAAATAAGTAGAATAAAAGAGGAAATGTTAAATGCAGATGGAAGATTTGTTTGCAATAAAAATACCTTCAAGAATAAAGGCATTAAAGAAGGAATTAATTGAAAAAGATGCAAGAATGTGTATTCATCGAGGGCTTTTAGTGACTCAAGCCTATCAGGAAAATGAAAATCAGTTCATCATATTAAAAAGAGCCCAGACTTTAAAAAAAATATTATCGGAAATTCCTATTTTTATCCAGGATAAAGCCTTAATCGTAGGGCACCCTGCCTCAATCTTAAGAGGGGCAGAAATATTTCCAGAAATGAGTGTCCATTGGATGGAGAGAGAAATTAATGACTTTGAAACAAGGCCTTATAATCGACTAAAAATTTCTTTTGAAGATAAAAAAATCATCAGGGAACAAATTTATCCCTACTGGAAAGGTAAGACAGTTTGCGATAAACTTGAAGCTTCCAGAAATCATCGGGTTCAGAAAGCGACAGATTGTGGTTTGATTTCCAATACACATCAATGGGGAGCCTTTGGACATGTAGCCTTAGATTTTGAGAAAGTGTTAAGCATGGGTTTTTCGAAAATTAAAAAAGAAATTCAAGAGAAAAAATCTGAACTGGATCTTACCGATCCGGATTATCTTTATTTCGATCAATTTTATCGAGCAGGTGAAATTATTTGTGATGCTGTAAGCATTTTTGCCAATCGTTATTCCAGGCTAGCCCGTCAAATGGCCAAGAAAACCAACACCTTAAAGAGAAAAAAAGAACTGGAATTGATTAGCGATATTTGTAAACATATTCCAAGTTTCCCTGCACGTAATTTTTATGAAGCACTTCAGTCATTCTGGTTTGCCCAGCTAATTCCTCAGATTGAATCAAATGGTTATTCTATTACCCCTGGTCGATTTGATCAATACATGTATCCTTATTTTGAAGAGGATGTGAGAAAGGGCTGTTTAAAGGTTCACGAGGCATTGGAATTATTGGAGTGTTTATGGTTAAAGTTTAATGAAATCATCCGGGTTGATGACAAGGATGCTGCTGCCATTAAT
The DNA here is from genome assembly GCA_035648095.1 of Atribacterota bacterium. GTDB lineage: Bacteria > Atribacterota > Phoenicimicrobiia > Phoenicimicrobiales > Phoenicimicrobiaceae > Sediminicultor. Next base: position 2,890 of record DASRME010000259.1, read on the forward strand.
GCCGGTTATGCTTCAGGTCAAAATTTGGTCATTAGTGGTGTTAATAAGATGGGAGAAGATTCAACCAATTTTTTATCCTACATGTGTCTTATAGCCAATAAACATATTGGTTTGGGACAACCTAATTTTACCGTTCGCCTTCACAAAAAAACACCAGTAAATTTTTTAGAAAAAGTTGCCAGGAATATTGGTTATGGTAATGGTATGCCCCAGATTCTGAATGATGAGGTTATTATTCCGGGTTTGTTACGAATTGATTCAAAACTGACCCTATCAGAGGTAAGGGACTATATTCCGGTAGGGTGTGATGAAATTGCTGTAAAAGGGATGTGGGCTCGATCCAATGG
>DASRME010000260.1:0-2107 GCA_035648095.1 Atribacterota bacterium
TTTTCCAAAGGTTGACTACTAAACAGCAGCACACCATAAGCTGCTCCTGATGGTTTTATATTCTGGGCTTGAAGAATATTTACTTTGAGATTTATCTTTCTCTTCTCTCCTGGTGCCAGAATAAACTTTCTATCTGAAGGAGCAAGATTAAATATTTTTGTTGCTTTTTCTATTTCTTCCTTATTTTCTAAAATCTCAATCTTTCCTTCTAAGTTATGCGATAAACCGGCTAAAGAAGTGATAATCTCTAAAGGGTAATTTTCTAAATTAGTAACTACCGTGGAAATTAGATCTTCACTAACATTGACTTCTTTATAAATCATCAAAGGAGAAACACCTATCCTGGCCTGAACCCTGTCTTCTCCTACCAATAAAAGAAGAAAAAATATTCCTATAAAAATCAGTAATTTCCATCTCTCTTTTACCAAAATACCTTCTCCGCACCGCCATTATTTATCCGCACGATTCTATACACATCTTTTATAATTCCCTGTAGGGTCGTATTGTATACGCCTTTCTTTTTGTTTTCCCGTAAGGGCACGATGCATCGTGCCCTTACGGGAAATTACAATTAATCGAATTTTTATTCTTTGTATGTGACCAGATTTATCCGACCTAGGTTATTTGGGAAATATTCTTCGGGCGTATGCAATACGCCCCTACATTCCTTGTTTATTTTGTTACTAAAAATAAACTCTCCCTGTGGTCGGCCTGGTCTTTTCCAAAAATAGCAATTACTTCTGCTTTGTATAAACCAACTGTTAATCTCTTTTCTGGCTGCCAGCTTACTTCTAGTTCTCTATTACCAGATACCGGAATATCTAATTTATCTATAATAACATTGGCTATCTCTTGCCCTTTATTATTTATTACCTTAAAAAATCCCCAAACCGGTAAAACCTCTAAGGATTGATTTCTAATAACAATCTTGGGAATAATTACTTCTCCGACTTTAGCCTGGGGCACAAAAAACTCTATAATCCTTCCTGAAATTTCCTTCTCCTCAAAAATCCTAAATTGCTTCTCTGTTTCTGCAATTACTCTATCTTCATCCTTTATCTTTAATCTAACTTGATATTCACCTTCGGGCAGCCCATCTTTTATCAATCCGCTCCACATAGTAGGGGCACGATGAATCGTGCCCTCTTCCGTTGGTTCAAAAATAAAAAATAAATCTTTCTCATTTTTTTTCATCTCTAAAGAGGTTATAGAATTACCCTCTCCATCTTCTACTTCCAAAAAAGCACTCAAATTTTCTTTAATATTATCTTCTCCATAAGAAAAGGCTTTAAAAGAGAGTGGTTTTTCCGGGGGAGCCCAGGGAGATAAAATATCTAAAATAGAGGAATCTTGGGGATCATAAAAGTATCGAGAATTATAAGGATTCCCCATAACTATTTCACCATTAGCTGATCTCTCTCCTCTGACTAATAATCTTGAACTATTTATCCCTTCACTATTTAGAGCTACTTTCTCAACGGCTACTCTCTGATAACCCTTAATTAATCTACCAGGTAACAAAAATTTCTCATCAAAAACCATTCCCTGCTCATATATTAAAAAGGCTTTATCTAACTTCTTTTCCGCTAAATCTATCTGCCCTTCCTCCTCTAAATCTTTCTCGGCCTGCAGCACATATACATCAGCTAAATTTAGATAAGCATCGGCAATATTAGGAAACATATAAATATTTTTTTGATAAGCCTTTTCTGCTTTTTCTAAATCACCTAATTTAAGATAAGCATATCCTAAATCATTATAAAGCTCTTGATTAACCCAATTTTTTTCCGCCTTTTTAAAAGCCATAACTGCTTCATCGTAACGCCCTAAATTATTATAGACAATCCCTAAAGGCATATAATTTCTACCATTATACGGGTTAAGTTTTCTCGATTTTTCCAGTTCCTCCACTGCCCCTAAATAATTCTTCGTCTGCATTAACATTTCACCTTTTTTCAGATAAATACCAGCACGATACCAATTTATTTTTATCATCACCACTAATATTACTATTACCACTATCCCTATCTGAATGAACCTTCTTAGCAATATATTTTCTTTAAATATTCTAAATATATTATATTTTTCTAAATTATTCTTTTTATCT
>DASRME010000261.1:0-3096 GCA_035648095.1 Atribacterota bacterium
ATATGATGTGGATACGATTATTACCAAAATGACAAAAGTATTACATATTGAAAGAAGGATAATCTTTGATAAAAAAAGAGGGAACCTGAATCGCTCTTTAGCTATCTATCTCATCAAGAGGTTCACGCCACTTTCCTTATCTGAAATAGGTGAACTTTTCAAGATGGATTATTCAGCCGTTTCCCAGGCTGCTAAAAGATTTGAACAAAAAAGCGAAGTGAACCATGAAATAAAAGAGGTCATACAAAAGGTGATTACAGTTTTAAAGGAAGTATGAATGTCAAATGTTGAGACCTGACCCCTTTATTTCACTTTATTTCTTCATTCTCAAACGGTGCCAGATTTGAAAGAAGATATATAAATAATCTATATTAAGGAGGAAATCAGAAATGAAATTGAATAAGACAATATATTATACAATGATGCTATTACTGCTCTTTACCGTTTCCCAAATTTTTATTCTCAATGGTGTTGCCCAACAACTGCAGATTTCCAGTAATACCCAACCCCAGGCAGTGGACTACCTGCAAAGGGCAGTAGACAAGATGCAAGAGGCCTTGGATACCTATCAGGGTGCCAATTATCCCGGCAGAAAACTATGGGCTGAAGCCATCGATTATGCCCAAAAAGCCCTCGAAATTGATCCGAACTTTATTGAAGCCAATTATTACCTGGCACTGATGTATCAGCATACCAATTGGTATTACCGGGAAGCAGAACAATGGGAAAAATACCTGGATCTAATCGAGGGAACAGATTTGACCTCTACCTCTCCACAAGTCCAACAGAATTTAGCCCATGCCTATTATCGTTTGGGTTCTAATTCCTATCAGAAAGGTGATTATGAACAATCTCTCACCTATTTCTTGAGCTCGGTTGAAGCGTATCCTGATTTAATTGATTCCAATTATTGGGCTGCCCGGGTCTTTTATGAAACCGGTGATTTAGAAAAATCCTTATTTTACTGGGAGAGGGTACTCAACCTTGATCCTAACTATCCCAGAGCACAGTATTTTTATGACAAAATACAGACATCCATCAAGCATGGTAAACAAGCATACAACCTGTATGAACAGGGGTATAATTATTATGAAAGCAAGAACTTCAACCAGGCAATTGATTCCTATCGTGAGGCAATTCGCTTAAATCCAAGGTTTGCCGAGGCCTATTACTGGCAGGCAAGGGTATATTTTGAAACCGGAGATTATCAGCAAGCAATCCAAAATTACCGAAAAGTCCTGGAGATAGAGCCCGATAATGCCGAAGCCAATTACTGGCTAAAAGAATCACAGCGGCAGCTTGGGGCGAAGCAATAAGAAAATAAGAATTAATTGAAAAGGAACAGAGAACGGTTCTCTGTTCCTTTTGTTTTTTAAAATAGGCGCTTAAAATCACTTAAAATGGCTTATTTTAGAAGTAGGTGAAAAGCTTTACTATATAAGGCTTCCTTAATCCAACTAATGATTTTATCATTCATGTTTACTTTTTTTGACTATTTCTCCAAATTTTTCAATTAAATTTTCTTCTCTAATTGCTTTATTCTCACATTTACCTTTGTAACGGGTACATTGGTAATAAATATACTTGTCTTTTTTAATCTCAGCAGTAATAGCACAACCACATTTATCGCAGGTTAATAGACCGGAAAATGTAAATTTATGTTTCTTGGGATTTTTAGGACGGTTATGACCATTAAAGGATAATTGAACTGAATCAAATAATTCTTTACTTACACTTGAAGATGTTTCCCTTTGTAAAGAGTGTTATTCCAGCGAAAATATCCATAATAGATTGGATTTTTAAGCATCTTATGGATAGTACATTTCACAAAATTATTTCCCTTTTTATTTCTTAAACCTTCTTTATTAGCATATTCAGCAAGGTCTTTTAAAGATAAGAACCAGTTGCATATAATTCAAATAACTTTTTTACGATAAAACTTGTTTTATCTTCTATTTGAATTGTCTTTATTTTTTCACCATTAATAAGTTCAACTGAATTACAATAACCAAGAGGTGCATAGGAAGGGTAATATCCTTGATTTACTTTTTCATTTATGCCTTTGCGGATTTCTTCAGAGAGATTATCAATATAATTTTTTGCCATTAATACTTTTATGCCATGAATGAATTTTTGATGTGACTTAGAATACTTACTTATTATTTCATTTTCTTTTACAAGATGAATTTCTAAATTTAGCTCATCGATAGTGCAGTAATCTTTAAAATTCCTATAAAGACGGTCGGTTTTTTCACAAAGAACAATTTTTGTGTCAGGATTATCTTTCAAAAATTTGACACAGAAAAAAAAAGTAGTAAAATTATACTATAATAAAATGGAATGGTCGTTCTGTAATATGGAAACAAAGCAGAATAAGAAGGAAAAAATTAAATCCATTGGTAAAGCCCTTGATTTATTGGAATTTCTTTCCGATAATGAACTCGAGATAGGCATAGTGGATATCAGTAAAAAATTAAATATGAGCCCTAGTACGGTCCATAGAATAATCACTTTCTTAAACTCACGTGGTTATGTCATTAAGAATCAAAAAACAGCAAAATATAGACTGGGTATTAAGCTATTTGAATTGGGTTGTACAGTTCAAAGTACAAAAAATTTAATTGAGACAATAAAACCATATCTTTTGCAATTATCAAAAAGTATTAACGAGACCTCTAATTTGGCAATCTTAGAGAGTAAGGAAGTAATTTATATTGCAAAGTCTGAAAGTTCAGAAATGCTAACAACAAATATTAAAGTTGGGACTAGATTGCCAGCTCACTGTACTGCTTTAGGGAAAGTGATGTTAGCTTACCTTTCAGATGGTGAATTTAATCAATTATATGGAAGTAATGAACCCGTCATGTCGCTTACCTCCCGATCCATATTCTCGTTGGATGAGCTAAAAAAAGAATTAAAAAAAGTTAAGGAGCAAGGTTATGCTCTGGATAAAGAAGAATCCATTATCGGTATCCATTGTGTAGCAGTTCCCATTTTTTATCAACCTAAGGAGGCGATTGCCGCCATCAGCATTACCGGACCTGCTTCACGTTTTACCATAGATAAAATGGAAGATACTAAAGGCAAGCTTATAGC
>DASRME010000262.1:0-2988 GCA_035648095.1 Atribacterota bacterium
ATCTTTCTTATAATATTCTCTGATATCATCAGCTAAAAGAGAGCTTAAGGTTACATTGTAATCTCTTTGTTCAAATCCTTTGATAATTTTTCTAATCTTTTTTAATTCTTCATAATTTGCTAAAATGTTAATTCCCTTTCTGGTTAAAAACTCTACATCAAATACATCTCTTATTTCTTTTCTGTCTAAAAGGGCTCCTATCTTATTTTTCATCATCTGTTCTAAAGTAAAAGATTTAAGCAATACCTGCTGATTAGAATATGGGGAATAAGCAATTTTTTCCTGAAAATCATTTTCTTTGTTTTCTTTTCTTATTTCAATTTTTAATTTTCGGGGGTATGGTGCCTTTTTAATTTCGAATAGTAGAGTATAATATTTATTTTGTGCATCAGTTAAATCGTAATCTATTTTTAAAGAATCTTTTAAATTTATAAAAAATTGATCTATCCTATCAACCCGGTATTTCCAGAAATCTAAATCAACTGAATATCTTCTTAAATTATAACAAAGCCTAAGCATTGTCCCACCACCAAAGATCATATTACGGAGAAATCCCTTGTTCTTAAGCCAGGCCAATACTTCTATCTCAAAAATCTCTTGTTGCATTAAATCGTTCATGTTATATACCTCTTGTAATATATTTTAAATTTGGGAGGATATCTTTCCAATATTTTTTCACAACTCTTTTTATCTATTTTTTCTAAATTTAGCGAACTGAGGTCTAAATTATATTTCCCTAAATAGTTTAAATAAAGGGAGTCGATAAAAGCCTTTTCGGGGGAGGCAATAAATATACTGTTTTTTTTGGAAAAACCAAAGTAATAATCCCGTTTAATTCTGCTATAATTAAATACAACTCCCTCAATATCTTTGGTAAATGTACGGTATAAGGAGATAGATTCGATAAATTTCTGCTGAACCTGAGTAGTGTATTCATAAAATGAAAGAGCGGTCATCAAAGAGATATAAGATGGAACCTGGAGAATATTGGCCAGCTCCAGCCTTTGATTCGGAGCAATATTATCCCATCTTTCTTTCAATATGTAGAAGTTCCTTTTTAACCTGATAAGATATTTTTGTTTTACATATCGACTACACAATACCCGGGCAGAATCTTCGGTTATGGATAGTATCTTTGCTACATCCTGGTAAGTAAAGTATAATTTATTTATTTTTTTTATATCATTATATCTCATAGGGCTAAGCACACTTAATTAATCTTTTTGTTAATTTATTATACTCTGGTTATGGAATTTGTCAAGTAAACGAATTACCTCATAAAGTAGCAGGAATCAGGAATAAATAAGACATACTTTAGTATAAATTTTAGTGGATCGTTATATAAAAAGACGAATGCTATTTTTCTATCTTTGCTTTCACTTTCTTAACTCGATATTCGATACTATAGTTTTAATTTGACACAAAAGACAAGTTGTTATATTGTAAAAATTATAAAAATCCTATAAGAAGCTAAAGGATTAAAAAGAATGATATTATCAATGGAAGATGTAAAAGCATTATGTACCGAAACTTCTTTTTTACGCGGCTTGGATTATTTCCAGATGGGTAATGTTACCAATTTAGAGCAATTCGGGAACAAAATCACCGCCACGGTAGAAGGAACGAGGGATTATACGGTAACAATCCATACAGATAAAAAAACTATTACAGCTACTTGCACCTGTCCTTACGATTGGGGAGGTTATTGTAAACATATTGTGGCTGCACTTATCGCCCTATCAGAAAATGATCCAAAAATTAAAAAGGATAAAGATAAAAAAGAGAAAAAAATTATGAAAATTTTAAATAATCTCTCTTTTAATGAATTGAAAGATTTTCTAACATCTGAACTTGAAAACAATCCTCCCTTAAGAAACCACTTTACAATTTACTTTTCAGGGAAAAGCTCAAAAGGAAAAAGCCTCAATGGTTATAAAAAAGAGATCAATCTGTCCTACCGTGAGATACGCGACCTCGATGGGTATATTGAATATGGAACAGAAATCGATTTTTCATATATTCGTGATTTGGCTGACCGATATACTGATGCGGGAAATTTCCTTGAAGCTGCGACTATCTATCAGGCACTATCTGAGGTTATTGCTGAAAATATGGAAGAGGTGGATGACTCTGATGGATACTATAGAGACGAATTTTGTTTGGCTATAGAATATTTTGCAAACTGTATAAATGAAGCAGAACTGAGCCATATAGAAAAAAAGAAGTATATTGACTATTTTTTTGGTAAATATATTGAAAATAACCTGGACTATTTTAGAGAAAACTATGATGGTGCTTTAAGCGAAATATGTCTCTCAAAAGATGATTTGGAATATTGGAAAAAACTACTCAAACCTCACCTTCCTAAGAATCTTCCGGATAGTGAGCAATGGAGTGAATATTATCAAGCAAAGGAACTCCTATTAAGACAGCTTTGCCTACTGGATTCACTTAATCATGAAAAAGAATTCTATGAATTAGTAAAAAAATATTACCGCCAGGAGGAAGAATTTTGTCTTTTTTATATTGAACGTTTAGAAAAAGACAACAGGTGTAAAGAGGCTATTAAAATTGCCGAAGAAGGTCTTGGCCTTTTCCCTGAACATATGCTCATAGAAATACGCCGGTTTTTAAATAGATTCTATAAAAAGCAATCTCCGGAGAAATATAAACAGAACCTTATAAAACTTTTTATTCAAAATAAAGACTGGAATGATTACGAAAGACTGAAAGAAATCAGTTCTAAAGAAGAGTGGAAAGAAAAAATACTTTCAATAATTATTAACAATCTCCCAAAAGATAGAGACAGATTTAGCAGAGATACAATCATTGATATCTACCTAAAAGAAAAAATGTTTGAAGAAGCATTTGAAGAGGTTCTTGCGAAAAAAAGTCTTTTTACTCTTGATACATACTATAAAGATTTATCAGTAAAATTCCCCGAAGGATACTTTAAGGCTTACAGGGAACTGCTTATTCCTTTTACTG
>DASRME010000263.1:0-2006 GCA_035648095.1 Atribacterota bacterium
GTACCTGATATTCAGGTCCCCATGCTTTAGGATATTCTCCAACAATTAATTCTACTCCTAATTCTTCTGCTTTAGCTTTGGCACCTTTCTCCATAGTAAAGTAGAAGGGATCAGCAATACCAGGCATAAAGGCAATTTTCAATGCTGCTGCACATGTCATAGACATAAAAGATAAAACTAAACAGATTAACAATGTACTAATAACAAGTTTTTTCATTTTATTTCTCCTTAAATAATGATAAATTTATCATCTTTAAAATACTCTTAAAACATTTTTGAAAACAAAATAGTAAAATACTAATTATTTTTTCTTCTTTAATTTCACCTCCTTAAATTTTTTATCTCCACTCGATGTTAAATTACTCCACTCAGTTTTTCTTCCTTTACCTGCATGCAAGAAATTTTCATAATAAAACCATAAATTTTCCCCATTGGTTAGCTACCCTAAATTTCTGAACTCTTTTTTTCTAACCAATGAACCATAGCGTAGATTCCTGCTCCACTAGACACTGCATTAGATGAGATACTGGAGAATTGAATATTCACTGTTTGTTCTCCAAATAAATAATGGGATACAATTTCCCTAATCGGTTGGATTAAAGGTTCTCCCAAGACAATCATTTTCCCTCCGATAAATACAGTCTGGGGTCCAATCATATGAATAGCATTCACAATAGCAGAACCTATCCAGGTTGCCACCTTTTCCACAATTGATTTAGCGATTTGATTATCTTGCTGGACCAATTCAGCCATTTTTTCTAAATTATTTACTGACAAGCCATGAGAATTAGCTAAATATAGCAAGACATCAACTCCGGCAATATCCTCCAGAAACTGAAATTGCCCTTGTTCATAACATAAAAAATGTCCGATTTCTCCAACAAAATCATAGGCACCCTGATAAAGTTCATCATTAATAATGACTCCGGCCCCTATGCCTTCATTTAAAAGGATACAGATAAAATTATGTATATTCCTCTCGCCTCCCAGCCACTTTTCTGCTAAAGCACAAACATTGGCATCATTTTCTATCCAAACTGGAATTCCGTATTCTTTTTGTACAATACTTCCCAAAGGAACATCTATCCATCCCTTTAATTTTGGTGGGCGTTTTACTACACCAGTTTGAGCATCCAAAGGTCCGGGTACGCCAATACCAATCGCTCCAATTTCAATCTCCTTTTTTTTCGCGTATTCCATTATTTTATTAATATTAGTAAACAAACTATCAATAATTCCTTCAGGACCAAATCTTGTATAATCTTCTCCAATATTGGAGGTAATAATTTTCATTTGTGCATCCATTAATAATGTTTCAACTCTTTGTCTGCTAAGATGCACCCCTATCGTACAAACGGCATCTGCTCTAATATGGAGTGGAATTGGAGATTTCCCAATATTACCAGTAGAAACTTGATTTGACTCTTCGACAATACCAGAATCTTTAAATCCTTTAATAATGGCAGAAATAGTAGTTTTTGTTAAACCAGTCATTCGGGATAATTCTACCCGAGAGATACCATCCTCTTTTAGTAGAAGATGAAGCAAGGTAATCGCATTTTTCTTTCGTGTACCTTCAGGTTTCAGGACTAACATTGAAACTCCTCTATTTTAGTTAGTATACTATACTTACTAAATATTTTATTTCAATTATTACTATTTGTCAACATAAATTTTTATTTATTTATTTTTTATCAAATAAATTCAACTTCTTAGACATATAATTCATAAAAAGTCTGATGATATATAATCTAAAATTTTTCTAACTCACTTACCTGATAAACCTTTAAATCCAATTTTTTACATTATTTCTTCAGGATAAATTCCAAAATCTTCAAGTAATAAAAAACTCAATTATTCGATACTCTTTTGATGCGTAGATCAGTAAAAATATCACTTACATCATCACTTGGAGAAGAAAATTCTGAAATAACCGCCCCTTCCTCTCCTGCCTGAAACCAATGGAGAGTATTTTTATCAATGGTATATTGATCCCCGGGTAATAA
>DASRME010000264.1:0-12525 GCA_035648095.1 Atribacterota bacterium
TGGAAAAATTTCATCGAGAAGGTAGCGTGAAAATTTAATTTGAAAGAAAATTTCTAAAATTAATTCTACTTCCTATCGGTTTTATATCAAAAAAGAGGGTTTTTTAGAATTTTGTCGAATATTAAATATATAGATTCTTAAAAGGGAAAATTAAACTTTAAATATTAAAAAATAATTGATCAGATTGATAAATAACCAAAAGATTGATAGAATATCAAACAAAGAACAAAGGGAGTGATTAAGGTAAGTATATTTTTTGTGGAGACCCATACGCATCTTGATTTAATAAAAAGAAATACCGAAGAAGTAGTTAAAGAGGCGGCAGAAAAGAAAGTAACCAAGATGGTTACTATAGGTATTGATTTGGAATCCAGTAAAATTGCTCTGGAATTTGCATCTCGTATTGAAGGAGTTTATGCAGTAGTAGGTTTTCATCCTCATGAAGCAAAATATTTAGATGAGGAGAATTTGAAAGAATTAGAGAAGTTAGCTAAAAAAAATAAGGTGGTGGCTATTGGCGAGACAGGCTTGGATTATTACTGGAAACATAGCACCTTAGCTTGCCAGATGGAGGCTTTTAAGAAACAGATAAATCTGGCTCGAAAATTAAATTTGCCTCTTATTATCCATGACCGTGAAGCTCATCAGGATACCTTGAAGATTTTGGATGAAGAAGCCAAAGGATTAAAGATACTCCTGCACTGTTTTTCCGGAGATTTAGATATGGCCAAAGTATGTATAGAACGGGGTTATCATTTAGGAATAGGTGGAGTAGTTACTTTTAATAATGCACAAAAACTTAGAACCATAGTGGAAGAAGTTTCTCTGGAGAATCTGGTTTTAGAAACTGATTCTCCCTATTTAGCTCCCCATCCTTTTCGGGGAAAGCCCAATGAACCAAAGTATATTCCTTTGATTGCCGAGAAGATTGCGGAAATAAAAGGAATTAGTTTGGAAAAAGTAGCCAAAAGTACTTCCAAGACTGCTCAGGAATTTTTTGGAATTTGAAGGAGAAAAATATTGACGAAAAGATTATATTATCAGGATTCTTATTTAAAAGAATTTAAGGCTAAAGTTTTAAAGAAGATAAAAATAGATAATCGGCCGGCAGTTGTTCTGGATGTAACCGCTTTTTATCCTACTTCTGGAGGCCAACCCTACGATAAAGGATTTATCCAGGATATTCCGGTTGTTGAAGTTGCAGAAGAAGGCGATGAGATAATTCATATTTTAAAAGAAGAGCTAAAAGAAAAAATAAATTCCGAAGTAGTTGGAAAGATAAATTGGAAGAGAAGGTTTGACCATATGCAGCAACACTTGGGGCAGCATATTTTATCCGGGGCTTTGATGGAGATGTGGGGAACTGAAACCGTATCTTTTCATTTAGGAGAGGAAGTTTGTACTTTGGATATTGCAAAGGGAAAAATATCCGAAGAGGAAGTTAAAGAAGCAGAGGAATGTACCAATGAAATTATCTTTAAGAATAGACCGGTAAAGTGCTATTTTGTGGAGGGAGAAGAGGAGTTAAAGAGATTAAATTTGAGGAAAATACCTGAAAAAACAGGAAAGATAAGAATAATTGAAGTAGAAGATTTCGACCTTTCTGCTTGTGGAGGAACTCACTGTCGGGCAACCGGGGAAGTGGGATTGATTAAAATTACTAAATGGGAAAAAAGAGGGGAAAAAACTCGTCTGGAATTTATCTGCGGAAGACGTGCCTGGAAAGATTATTTTTGGAAGAATGAATTGATTAAAAATATTTCTAATCAATTAACCATTAAGGATTCCGAACTGGGAGAAGCGTTAGATAGGATGCTTGAGGAGAGAAAGAAAATCGGGAAGGAATTAAAAGAATATAAAGAAAAATTACAAGAATATGAAGCAAAAAGGTTGATTGATGAATCTTCCTTGAGAGACAATAGAATAAAGATTATAAACAAAGTGTTCGAAGAAGAAAATTTTCAAGAAGTAAGGGAATTAGTTCAGAAGATTATTAATTTAGATGAAAGTGTTGTTGTATTATTTGGAGCTAAAAAAGGAGGAGCGAAGATATTGTTTGCCTGCTCCAGAGCCTTAAAGTACGATATGAATGGGTTGACAAGAGAAGCGGCCAAATTTATTGAAGGACAAGGAGGCGGAGCGCCTAATTTTGCTCAAGCCGGAGGGAAAAGGGCTGAAGGGATTGAAGAAGCTCTGAATTATGCTTTGGAACACTTTCAGGAATTTATTAAAAAATGAGAAAAAACAGAAAATTAAAAAATAAATTAGTTTCGGTAATAGTTTTTCTTTTAATAGCCTTTTTACTGGTAAGTTTTCATTCATTTTCTGCCGAAAGAGATTTGGTCAAGGAGCAGAAATTAGGGAAGAAACTTTCTGAAGATATTGAGAAAAAATATGAAGTCATTGAAGATTTAAATCAAAATTCACTGATTACTGAGATTGGCAATAAATTAGCTGAAGCTTCCGAGATAAAAGAGATGGAATTTCACTTCAGGATATTAAAAGAGGATGGACCTAATGCCTTTTCTATTCCCGGTGGATATATCTATGTGACTTATGATCTTTTTGATTATATTCAATCAAATGATGAGTTAGCCGGTATTTTGGCTCACGAAATTGCCCACATCATTCACAATCATGCCTTAAAACAAACCAGAGATAATACTAAATATAGTCTACTCACCATTTTAGCTGTTCTTTTGACCAGGGAACCGGATGTAGCTGTATTAGGTAACTTAACTGCTATTACCTTTCTGAATCAGTATAGACGAGAGTATGAGGAAGAAGCAGATTTAACCGCCATAGATCTCTTAATCAAGACGGGATATAATCCGGTAGGTTTTTTAACTTCTTTAGAAAGATTGTATACCCGGGAAATGTTTAAACCTGAACTACATTTGGGAATATTTCAAACTCACCCTGAAACCGAAAATAGGGTTAATTATGTGAAAGATATGCTTATAAAGAAGGGGATAGATATCAATAGAAGGGCTACCACTGATTATCTTGAAGTGAGCTCTAAATATATATTAAAAGATTCTTTTTATACCGGTGTTATTTGTATTGATGATATTCCCGTGTTAACTTTAACTTTTCCCAAGAGGGAAGAAATCTTTCTTAAAATTATTGAAACCAGTCAAAATCTGGATAGATTTCTTAGTATCGATTTGGTTCCTTATGAGATAAATGTTTCTGTAGAGGGGAGTAAATCTACACTACTTATTCGGAATAACAAAATAATATCCCTAGATGATTCAGAAATAGTTTATTTAGAAAAAACCGCAGAAGAAGTATTGCAGGAAACTAAAGATAAAATAGGGCAGGTACTTTGGGAATTCAGACTTAATATGCCTTTTAATGTTAAGGGTGATATTTAAGAATTATCCTAAATAAGCTTTGATTACTTTGGGGTTTTTAGCAACTTCATCAGCAGGACCTTCCAAGATAATATTTCCTGTTTCCAAAACATAAGCACGATGAGCTACTTCTAAGGCCATATGGGCGTTTTGCTCTACCAATAGAATAGTAGTGCCTTCAGCATTTGCCTGTCGTATGACTCGGAATATGTCTTGAACCAAGAGGGGGGCCAAACCCATAGATGGTTCATCCAATAACATAAGTTTAGCTCGTGCCATTAAACCACGACCCAAGGCTAACATTTGTTGTTCTCCCCCGGATAAGGTCTCTCCAAGTTGAGATTTTCGTTCTTTTAATAAGGGAAATAAGTCATAAACTTTATTTAAATCTTCTCGAATGGCTATTTTATCTCTTCTTCCCCAGGCAGCAAGTTCTAAATTTTCCTGAACTGTCAAGGGTCCAAAGATTATTCTTCCTTCCGGGACATGAGCTATACCTAATTTTACTAAATCATATGCCGGTACCGATAGCAAGTCTTTATTTAAAAAAGTAATGCTTCCTCCTTGAGGTTTAAGAAGGTTGGAAATGGTGCGTAAAATAGTTGATTTACCAGCTCCGTTTGCTCCAATTAGGGTGACTATTTCGCCTTCTTTGACCTCGAAAGAGATGCCCTTGAGGGCGCGAATTGGGCCATAAGATACATCTAAATTATGAATTTTTAACATCTTTTTTTTCTTCTCCCAAATAAGCTCCGATTACTGTTGGATTTTTTTGTATTTCCTGAGGAGTTCCCTCTGCGATCTGTACGCCAAAATCCATGACCATAATTCTTTCGCAAATTCCCATTACAAATTGCATATGGTGTTCTATTAAGAAAATAGTTAATTGAAAATCTTCTTTAATCTTCTTCACTAGTTCCATTAATTTAATCGTTTCATAAGGATTCATTCCGGCTGCCGGCTCATCAAGCAGGAGCAGGCTTGGTTTAGTGGCTAAAGCTCGGGCTATTTCTAATTTTCTCTGTTCGCCATAAGGGAGGCTTCCTGCCGGGTTATTGTAATAAGCATGTAGATCAAAAAGGCGCAGCAATTCCATGCCTTGCTTGTTCATTTCCTCTTCCTCACGATGATAATTTTCATCTCTTAGTATGCCTGAGAGGATGCTATAGTGAGTACGAAAGTGATAGGCAATGAGTATATTTTCTAAAACCGTTAAGGCTGGGAAAAGGCGAATATTTTGAAAGGTTCGAACAATCCCTTTCTGAGTAATTTTATGTGAAGGTAATCCTCCAATATTTTCTTCCTGACAGAAAATCTCTCCCGAAGTGGGAGGATATATCCCGGTAATAACATTAAATACAGTAGTTTTACCTGCACCGTTAGGTCCAATAAGGCCAACCAGTTCTCCTTTTTCAATATTTGTATTAAATTTTTCCACTGCTTTTAAACCACCAAAGTAACAGCATAAATCTTTTAATTCTAAAATCGCCACTTAATTTACCTCTTTCTTTTTGGGAACTAAAAATGAAAATTCACGATTACCAAAGATACCATCAGGCTTTCTTAGCATTAATATAACTAAAAATAAGGGGTAAATGACCATTCTCCATTGCTGAAAATTAATGACTCTTAAGAATTCCGGAAGAATAGTAAGGCCGGTTGCCGCAATGATAGAGCCAGTGATACTCCCCATTCCCCCGGCATAAAGGTAAATAAGGTAATCAATTGATTTTATGAAACTAAAGTTTTCAGGATGGATAAATCTTAAGACATGAGCAAAAAGTCCGCCGCCGACACCAGCAAAAAAAGCACTCATGCTAAAAGCGATGATTTTATAACGAGTAGTATCGATACCCATAGTTTCCGCTGCGACTTCATTTTCCCTGATAGAAAGACAAGCTCTGCCGTGGGTAGAATAAATAAAATTACGCATAATAATGACTGATATTATACAGATAATATATACCAGCCAGAATTTAGAAAGTGCGGGTATTGTAGATAGCCCTCGAGGGCCATTTAGTTTGGCGATAGTTTCTGAAAATTTAACCAACCCTATTTGGTTTATAAAGGCAGCGATTTCATCAGAGCTGCGAACAATCGAGCGAATGACTTCACCAAAAGCCAAAGTGACTATAGCTAAATAATCTCCCCTTAGTTTTAAAGTTGGGAGTCCGATGAGATATCCAGCAAAAGCTGCCACTAATCCTCCCATAATTAGAGAAAAAATAAAAAGTACTAATTGAGGAAAGTAGGCCATATTTGCTGCCTTAAATAGAATGGTGGTAAAATAAGCGGAAGTGTATGCTCCAATACACATAAAACCAGCGTGACCAATCGAAAATTGTCCAGTGAATCCGTTGATTAAGTTTAAACTGACGGTCATTATAATATTTATCAAAGCAAACATAATAATCTGCATATAGTAACGGGTAAGCAGGCGAGGGGCAATGGGAATACTTCCATTAAATATCTGAAATAATAAGTAAACCAGAACGGTTATTAATATAAATTTATAATATTTTTTAATTAAATTTATAATATTTTTTATAATTTTCATCAATTTAAACCTTTTCTTTGGTAAATTTTCCTAAAAGTCCTGCCGGCTTAAAGATTAAAACTACGATCAGGATTATAAATGCAATACTGTAACCAAAATTTGAATTAATAGAAGTGGCAAAAGTTTCGGAGATACCCATCACATAACTTCCTAACATAGCTCCAGGGATACTTCCGATACCTCCTAAAACCGCGGCGATAAAAGCCTTAAGACCCGGCCAGATTCCCATGTAGGGCGATTGTAATTGCCCATAAGTGAGTGCAAATAGGGTACCTGCTGCAGCAGCTAATGACGTTCCTATGCCAAAAGTAATAGAGATAATGTTATCGATATTGATGCCCATCATCAGACAAGCATCTTTATTAAAAGCGACTGCCCGCATTGCCTTTCCTACCATAGTTTTCTTTACAATGTATTGCAAACCTACCATAAGAATAATGGTGATTACAACATCTAAAATCTTGATATTATTAATAGTTACCCCACCAATGTTGTATACTTTTTCGGCAATTAATGCAGGGAAGGGGATATATTTGGGACCAAAGACAATCTTATTTAGAGGGAAGGGGACATTTTCCGGTGATAGAGCAAAAAAATTCTCCAAAAAAAGAGAAACACCCAAAGCAGTGATCAAAGCCGCTAATCTGGGTTTAAACCTTAAAGGTTTATAAGCAATTTTTTCAATGGCCATTCCCAATAGAGCGGTTACGAACATAGAAAAAATCAACACGATTATAAAAGGAAAACCAATGTTATGGGCAACTAGGTAATTACCTAAAAAGCAAGAAATATAAGCCCCAAACATAAAAAGGTCCCCATGGGCAAAATTAATCAGCTTGATAATTCCATAGATCATAGTATAGCCTAAAGCAATCAGGGCATAAATGCTACCCAGCTGGATTCCATTGACTAACTGTTGAAAAAAGGCTTGAGTTCCAAAAGATAAAATATATACAAATAAAAAAAATAGAATAATGACAGAAATAAAAAGGTATTTTTTCCAATTTGTCAATTTATTGTAAGTCAATATATTATTATTCATGGAATCATATAATTGTTTTTTAGTCATCTTCCTTTTCTTTCCCAATTTTGTAGAAAATAATTTTACTGCTTTATATAATACAACAGGACATTGCAAAAGGCAATGTCCTGTTGTAGAAACTGATTCAATATCCAAAAAATATTTTTTGAATATGTTTATGTTTTTACGGTTGGACAAATTTTTGGAAGACAAATTTACCGTCTTCCACTTTAATTATTGCAGCCTTTTTAATCGGATCGCCAACTTCATTATAAGTGATTTGCCCTGAAACACACTCTAAATCAGTTGCTGAGATAGCATCTCTAATGGCTGCGCCATCCATAGAGCCGGCTCTATGTAGAGAATCAATTAAAATTAAAGCCGCATCATAGGCTAAAGTTGCTAAGGCATCAGGTGTTGCTCCATAAGTTTCTGTGTATTTTTTTACAAAGTTCTGCACAATGGGTCTGGGGTCTTCAGGCGAATAATGATTGCAGAAATATCCACCTTCTACTGCTTCTCCACCTAATTTAGTAAATTCTGCTGAATCCCATCCATCTGCTCCTACAAAAGGAACGGTTATTCCTAAACCTCGGGCCTGTTTAGCCATTAAAGCGGCAGCAGAATAATAGCCATCTAAAAAGATTACATCCGGATTAGCAGATTTTATCTTGGTTAATTGAGCAGAAAAATCAAAGGTTTTGCTTTCATCAGCAAAAGATTCATAAGCCACTACTTTACCGCCTAATTTTTCAAAACTTTCTTTAAAAGATTCGGCCAGTCCTTTGGTGTAGTCATTGGCATTATCGAAGATAACTGCTGCAGTTTTTGCTTTTAAATCATTGGTACTAAAAGTTGCAACAACTGCACCCTGAAACGGATCGAGAAAACAAGCCCGAAAAATATAATCACCAGTAAGAGTAACTTGGACTGCGGTAGAAGTGGGGCTAATAACCGGAATCCCTGCATCTTGGGCAATAGGGGCACCGGCTAAAGTACAACTGCTCATTACCGAGCCAAGGATAGCTACTACTTCGTCCTGGTCAATAAGTTTACGAAAGGCATTAGCGGCTACTTCGGGAGAACCCTGGTCATCTTCAAAAATGTAATTGATTAGATACTTAGTTCCTCCGATGTCAACTCCGCCTTCAGCGTTTACCGCTTCAAAGGCTAATATACAAGCATTTTTAGTAGAAGCTCCATAAGTAGCTGCTGCCCCTGTTAAACAAGCTACCCCACCAATTTTAATTTCTTCTGCTGAAGCAGCTGAAACAGAAAATAAAAAACATACTAAAATTAATAATATCAACAATTTCTTATTCATTTTAAATCTCCTTATAATATAATTTTTTTTTAAATTTAAACAAAATCTGCGACGATATTAAGTCGATTGAATTGCCATCCCTCCTTTTAAACATAAAGATTTTGATATAGTATCGATATCATAATGCATCTGTAGGTACTATGTATGTACTTCGACCTTTAATTTAAAAATAGCCCAAAAGATTGGTTCAAATTTATGGAACCTATCCTTCAGGCTTTTTTCCTAAAAGTGTGGCATTTGTAAATAAATGCTTTATACCGCTCGGTCCAGACTTTTTGATAAAACGGAACCCTAGGTACACTCCCAATATAGTGTTTAATTTTTAAAAAAATCTTACCATGCATGATTATAATTGTCAAGTTTTCGACTTGGGAAATTTATTTATTTTAGTAAATTACTAATATTATAAACAGATTTTTTATTGTATTTGAAAAGGTACGGGTGTAAAAGATAATACAAAGAAAATTAAGGTGCAGATTCCCAATATTTTTCTTCTTTTATCTAAAGGGGTAAAATCATCTAAGGGTGGGGGGTGATTAAATCCAAATATAAGGAGTAAGATAAATAATAAGGTCCACGCTGGATTAACAAATATACAGATAAGGCCTAAAATACCCAGGGTTATATAATAAGCAATTTTACTATTTTTGCCTAACAAGGAATAAATGATATGTCCTCCATCTAATTGTCCGACAGGAAGGAGATTCAAAGCAGTTACAAACAATCCCACCCAACCAGCATAAGCTATAGGGTGTAAGATGACATCCTGACCTTCCGGAAGATACCCGAACATAATTTTTTCTATAAAGGAGAATAAGATAGAACTTCCCAGAGGCATAATTGGCCCCTCAATATCTGAAATTATCGCAACTTCTGACAGTTTAAGTCCGATGATTATAGTAGGGATAGTGAGAACCAAGCCTACCAAAGGTCCGGCTAACCCAATATCAAATAAGGCTTTACGATTGGGCATAATTCCTTTCATTTTAATCACTGCTCCCAAAGTACCAAAAGGAGATAGGGGAAAGGGGATAAAAAAGGGCAGGGTGACTTCTACTCCATATCTTCTGCTAACAAAGAAATGGCCTAATTCGTGAGCAAGTAGAATAGTGATTAAAAATAAGGCATACCAGATACCACCTATAAAAAAACAAGAAACCATGGTTAGAAGAAATAAAATTAAGTGAAAAATTATTCTCCACCTCGTTTTGTTATATTATTTTTCATCGTAATAAATTTATTATATATTATTATTCTTTATTTATAAAGCTAAAATATTTGTATCGAGTATCAAGTATCAAGTAAAGAAAAGAGAAGATTTAGAAAAAAAACAAGATAGAATAAAGATTAAAATCGGATTTGTTCTTTTAATTTTTACGTTTTGGAGTAAAATGGTTATAGGAAAAGAGTATTTCGTATTTCGTGAAGAAAAATATCGGATATTGTATAGGGGATAGGGGATAGGGAGTTCGATTCATCAAAAACATAAAGTGAATATAAAATAAAAGGGATACTATAAGTATGGATAAAAGTCTAAAAAAAGTGAGAGCCCATCTTCTTATTTCTGGAAGAGTACAGGGAGTGGCTTTTCGTTATTATACTCAAGATATTGCCCAAAATTTAGAAATAAAGGGATGGGTTAGGAATTGTTGGGATGGTAAGGTAGAGATAGTTATGGAAGGGGAAGAAGAAAGAGTTAAAGAACTAATAGATTGGTGCTATCAAGGACCGGGAAGTGCAATGGTAGAAAAAGTAGACATAGAATGGGAAGAATATAAAGGAGAATTGAATTCTTTCGGTATCAGGGGATAGTAAAAACTTTCAATTAAATAATAAAAAAAGAGGATTTACTTTTTATTATTATGAATTATATTAGGAAAGAAAAATTATAAAGAGAAAGCAAGATTAAAAATATTTTTTTAATCCATTGATTTTTATATTATAATTTATTAAGGTGAAATAAGTAAGCATAAATTTTTAAATTTATTTTGGAAGGGGGAAAATAAAATGTGGATTATTTTGGGAGGGATAGCTTCCGTAATTTTGGGGATATTAGGATTAATCAAATGGTGGTTATTATTTCTAAAAGCTTTAACCGCTCTGGTGCCTTTTATTTTACTAATTAGTGGAATATTTGCGATAATAATAGGCATAAGCTCTGTCAGGGAGAGTGCAGAAGAAAAAAAAGAAGAAGCTGCTGAGCAATCTACAGAAAATGATAAATCCTAATCTGAAGTAATATTTAAAGTCTCAAAATTTATATATAATTGTAAGGGATTTTAAAAAGTGAGTAAAGATTTTAAACCTAAACCAAAGAAGCCGAAGTTTAAAGAAAATTTAAAAATCGCCATAACCATATTAATCATGATATCGGTTTTTTACGCGCTGATTTATTTAGGAGTAGATAAAATACTGACTACTGCAATTGTTGCCTTATTGGGAATTTTTATGGAGGCAGTCGTACAAGTTTTTTCTCAAGTTATTTTTATCATTCAATCAATTCCCTATATAGGACCAATTATAGCTAAAGTAATAGTCTGGCCCTTCTTTATCACCATAAATGCAATAGCTTATCTGGTTACTTTGACACTAATTAGATTTAATGATGGGTATAAACAAGTAGCCAATGCCCGTGTGATTACTGCTGTTTTTCTTATCGGAATATTGTTAGGATTTATTTTAGGCAGGGTTGTTAAGATTATTTAGGATGTATAATATGAAGGAATTTAATGAATCAAGCCCAAGAGTAGGGGTCGGATTTATCCGACCCCTACTCTTGGGAATATCTTTCCGATAATTAGCCTTTGGATCTATCAAGTCGTTGTTCGGCTGCTTGTAAAATCATTTTTAGCATTTCACTATAAGATGCCCCGGCAAGCTCGGCCATCTTGGCAAGATGGCCATCCCAGCACCAACCTGGATTGGGATTTACTTCAAGGAGCTTTGGGGTGCCATTAGCATCGAGTCTCCAATCAAATCGACAGTAATCTTTACATTCCAACCTCTCGGACAATTTCAAACAACACTCTATAATAAATTTTTCTATATCTTCCGGAAGGCCGGCGGCAACGGATTTTATATTCCAATAAGGTGATTCCGGGATCCACTTAGACTCGTAACCGCATATCTTTGGCAAGTCTTCTGGTAACAATGAATAATCCGCCATAATAACGGGTAAGACGGTATAGGATTCAGGAGGATTTCCTATTATTCCGACACTAAGATCTTTTCCGATAAGAAGTTCCTCAACCAGGATAGGTTTATCGTAACCAAATTTTTCCCGGATCTCCGAAATAGCATTTACCAGTTCTTCAAAGTTGTTGGCTGCACTCTTTTGGGTTATCCCAAAACTGGAATCTCCGAAATTAGGTTTTACAATAACCGGAAAACTAAAAGGCAACTCAAAGGTAGTATCTTCGGGTTTAATAAAGAAGGCCTCGGGTACGGAAATTTGCATCTCCCGGGCAATCCCTCGGACTAATGATTTATCATAACAATAAGCAAGGCATTGAGGTCCTGAGCCGCTGTAGAGTATACCAATTGTTTCCAGTAGAGAAGGTATATGCAGCTCTTTTAATGCCTCATTGTTATAACCCTCATCACATAGATTGAAGACAAAATTAGTCTTCTCTTTTAATTTTACTAAATCTTGCATTAAAGTATCGTGATTGGTGAGATAGGAAAAATGAAAATCTTTCAGTTCTCTTAACCCTGATTTTAATTGATCTATAGTATAAAAATCATCATCATCAAAGATAGTAGAAGGTTTTAAAGGGTCCGGTTTATGGGGGTCACCCATAATTACCACCACATTCTTTAATTCTTCTGTTGGCTTCTTTTTAAGAGGGGTCCATTCCTTTTTAGTTACAGCAGTAACAATCAAACATCTTTCCATCATGCCTAAGTCTTGGTTTCGTTTAGAATTAGGAGAAGTTTGCCCGTGAAAATTTATATCACTAAAACCAGCAGTTTCTAAAAGATGGGTTAAACTTTCTTGAGAATAAAGTCGTTCAGCATAGAATTGGTCGGCTATCATGCCTTTTTCTATGTGGTTAATGATTTCTCGGGATATTAGGCGCTGTTTATCAAGTGAAATTGAACGTTCTCTGCAAACAAAATGTTTTTTATCTATCCATTCCCAAGATCTGCTTTGGAAGTTTTTACTTAAGTATTCCCCGTCAGTAATCTGGATAAGAAGTTTTCCCCAGGGTTTTAAAATTTTAAATACTTCTTTTAATACTCTCAAGTCATCCTGGATGGTTTCAAA